>DATDKQ010000248.1:0-9389 GCA_036519915.1 Solirubrobacterales bacterium
GGCTACGAGACCTTCAAGTCCGCCTTCGCTCCGAGCTTCCAGTTCGACCAGAAGACGATGGAGCTGAAGCCCCTGAAGGTCGGCTCCAAGGTCACCGGCGGCACCGTGATCGGCCGGGTCGGCCAGCCCGACGCCGCCCCGCCCCACCTCAACTTCGCGATCCGGCCAGCCGGCCGCGGCGCCCCGACGATCGACCCGAAGCCGATCCTCGACGGCTGGAAGCTGCTCGAGACCACCGCCATCTACCGGGCCGCCGACAAGAACCCCTTCTCGGACAACCCGACGGTCGGTCAGGTGCTCTTGATGTCGAAGGCGGCCCTCCAGCAGCGCGTCCTGAACGACCCGGCCCTCTCGATCTACTCGTGCGGGCGAAACGACGTCGCCACCGGCCAGATCGACCGCCGCGTGCTCGCGGCGATGGAGTACCTGGTCGCCAAGGGCTACCGCCTGACGATCACCTCGCTTAAGTGCGGGCACTCCTACCTGACCGCCTCGGGCAACGTCTCGGCCCACTCCTACGGCTCGGCGGTGGACATCGCCGCGATCAACGGCATCCCGATCGAAGGACACCAGGGACCGGGGACGATCACCGAGGCGGTGATCAAGGACCTGCTGCTCCTCCAGGGGACGATGCGCCCGGCGCAGATCATCTCCCTGATGGACCTCGGGCCGCCGACCTTCATCCTGCCCGACCACTACAACCACATCCACGTCGGCTACACCTTCACCACGGCCGGCAGCTCGATCAAGCAGCTCGGCCAGATCCTGAAGCCCGAGCAGTGGCAGCGGCTGATCGAGCGTCTCGGTCAGATCCAGAACCCGAAGGTGCCCTCGAAGCCGTCTGCTGCAGCGCTGCCGGCCAAGGGCGTCGGCACCGGCGACTAGCCACCGTGAATCGGGTTGCGCTGACGCGCGCCCTCGGATATACGCCCAGGAACTCGATAACCCGAGCCAGCTTCGTACAGCTCGAGCTGGCGGGCAGAATCGGATTGACGGAGGGCCGTTACCTGGTTCGCGAGGACGACGCGGAGCGCGTCCTGATCGTGCAGGAGATCGACGCGCCGCGGCCCCAACGGCGCGGCCGCCGTCGCGCGAGGCCGGTCGCGCCAGAGGAGCCCGAACAGGTGCCGGTGACCCGCGTGACGGTCACCGGTGTCGCACTCGATGACGCATCGGCGGGTTCGGCCTGGCTCAGGGAGACGATCGGCGACCGCGAGCGAGGCGCCCAGGAGCTTCGGGACGCGACCCGGATCATCAACCGCGCCCTCAGCGCTCTGCGCGCCGAGGCGCGCGATCCCCTGGTCCAGGAGATCGGCGTGACCAAGGCGCTCACCATTCGCCTGGGGCACGGCACCGGGGACGAGCTCGCCGAGGGCCGCTGGACGGAAGCGAGCCAGCTGCCCCAGCCGCGTCGCGGCCGCCTGGACGACGTCGACCCACAGTCACGTGTGGCGGCCGTCCTCGCCGGGAGAGACGAGGTGCATCCCGCCGAGACGCTGATGCAGAGGGCGCGCCTCGACGCCCAGCAGGGACGGGACGCCGAGGCGCGCTATGGGCTCCAAGCCGCGCGGGCGGCGCTGCGGGAGGAGCCCGGTCCTCGCCGCGACCAGCTCATGAAGGAGCTGGCCGCAATCGAGGAACGCTTGGGTTAGGCGGCCTCCCAGTAGGCGGGCTCGCCCTCGAGCTCGAGCTCGCTGAGCGGCTCCGCCTCTGCGATCGCCGGGCGGGACTGAATCACCAGGGTCGTGATCGCGACCGCTGCGCTGACCAGGCCGGCACCGATCCAGAAGGCAAGGTGGAAACCGCTCGTCAGGGCTGCATCGGGCGAGGTCCCGCTCGCCACCAGGCTGTCGGTGCGAGTGGCCGAGAGAGTCGCCAGGACGGCGAGCCCAAGGGCGCCACCAACCTGGAGCGACGTGTTGACCAGTCCCGAGGCAAGCCCGGAGTCCTGCTCCGTTGCACTCGACATCGCAAGGCCCATCAGCGACGGAAACGAGAGCCCCGCCCCGATGCCGAGCAGCAGCATCGGCGCAAGCAGGTCGCTGAAGTAGCTCGACTGGACGGGCGAGAGTGCGAACAGGACCAGACCCGCCACGATCAGCACCTGCCCCACCAGCAGGACGGGCTTGGGGCCGAAGCGCATCACCAGCCGCTCCGAGAAGCCCACGGATAGGATCCCGATTGCGAGCGCAACCGGCAGGAACGCGAGACCGATCTCGAGCGGGTCATAGCCGAGCACGCGCTCGAGGTAGAGGCTGCCCAGGAAGAACATGCCGAACAGACCGGCGACGAACAGCGCCTGGACCGCGTTGGCTCCGGAGACGTTCCGGTTGCGGAAGATGCGAAGCGGCACCAGCGGAGTGCGGGCGGTCGCCTCACGGGCGATGAAACCCGCCAGCAGCGCGATCGAGGCCGAGCCGAGCCCCAGCGTCAGCGGGGCACCCCAGCCGTCATCGGCCGCGGGCTTGACGATCGTGTAGACCCCCAGCATCAAAGCGGCGGTGATCAGCACAGCCCCGAGGGCATCCGCGCCGTTCTTCAGGCCGATTCCCTCGTCCCGCTCGACCACGCGGATGGCGGCAAACGCCGTCAGAGCGCCGATCGGCAGGTTGACGAAGAAGATCCAGTGCCAGCTCAGGGCCTGGGTGAGCACGCCACCCAGCAACAGGCCGAGCGAGGCTCCCGCCGCTGCGACGAAGCTGTAGATGCCGATCGCCTTGGCCTGGTCCCGAGGCTCCGGGAACATCGTGACGATCATTCCGAGGATCACGGCGGAGGTGGTTGCGCCGCCGATGCCCTGGAGGAACCTGGCCCCGATCAGCATCTCCTGGCTCTGTGCGAGGCCGCAGAGCGCCGAGGCGGCCGTAAACAGCGCGAGGCCGCTCATGAAGATCGTCTTCCGACCGATCAGGTCACCCAGCCGGCCGGCGAGCAGCAACAGGCCGCCGAAGGTGATCAGGTAGGCATTCACGACCCAGGCCAGCGTGGACTGTGAGAAGCCCAGGTCATCCTTGATCGAGGGCAGGGCAACATTGACGATCGTCTGGTCGAGGACGATCATCAGCATCCCGACGCAGAGGACGACCAACGCGGTCCAACGCGAGCGGTCGCTCTGTGCCTCTCTGGTCTTCGCTCCTTCGACTGCTGTGATCTCGGTCATAGGTGGCCCCCTGGGGCTGGAAGTGTTGTATGGAGACCGTAGCAAATAGTCTTGTACAAGATCATCTTGTACCGACGTTATGTGCGGCTCGTCACACGCCCGAAGGCGGGCGGCGAAGGAGAGCGGGGTTAGGCGCGGCTCAGTGCCGCGGTTCGCGACGGCGAAGCGGCGGGGAGTCCGCAGCGGGCTGAGAGAGGCGTTCCTTCACCAGCGATCCGAGGGACTCGAGGAACACCTTCCGCTCCTTCACGGGCAGGCTCTCGAGCACGTCGCCCTGAATCCGGTCGATGATCTTCTCGCCCTGGGCCACCGTGCGCTCGCCGGCCTTCGTCACGGAGATCACTCGCGCCCGGCGATCGGTGCTGGAGGGCTTGCGCTCGGCGAGCCCCTTCTCTTCGAGCTCGTCGATCGTGACCACCATGGTTGTCTTGTCGAGGCCGATCTGCTCGGCGAGCTCCTTCTGCGTGTACTCACCGGTGCGCGCCGTGGCGAGGACGTGGTAGCCGCGGTTCGACACGCCGAGCGGCTCAAGAGCGGCGGCGAACTCGCTGACGAGGTTGAAGTGCGCCTGGGTGAGCAGCCAACCGAGGTTCCCCGCAAGACACTCGGGGCACTCGTCGGCAGACTTGATTTGCTCCTGCACATCTTCTGTCGTCGCTAGGCCCATCGAGATAACCGTAGCACCGTAGGTAGCGAAAAAAACTATCTGCTACGGGACTAAATTAATCGGGTTGCTCCTCCAGCATGAAACGGGTCGCGCCTAGCGGCGCGCCCTCGCGTATACGGAGCACCCTCGCATCTAGAGCGCGGCCAGCACCGCGTCGAGGTCGGCGACCACGTCACCGTCCATGCGCACCGCCGCGTCGTCATCGAAGGGGGTCGGACCCTTGGTGATCACGGCTATGCGCCCCCCGCGGCCGAGTGTGACCGACGGCAGCCCGGCGACCGGATAGACCTCGAGGGAGGATCCGACGCAGAGCATCAGGTCCGCCGCGGCGGCCAGCGATTCCGCCTCGGCCATCGCATCGGCGGGCAGAAGCTCGCCGAAGAGGACGACGTCGGGCTTCACCGGCCCCGAGCAATCCGAACAGCGGGCGGCACCGTCCTCCCCAAACAGGTCGTCGACCTCCTCCAAGGGGAACTTCGTGCCGCACCACTGGCAGCTGGAGGTTCGGATCGAGCCGTGCACCTCGATGACGCGCTGCGAGCCGGCCTGGTGATGGAGCTGGTCGATGTTCTGGGTGATCACGGCCTCGAGCAGGTCGCGCCGCTCGAGCTCGGCGAGCGCCCGGTGCGCGTCGTTCGGTTCCTTGTCACCGAGCATCGCAAAGCGCGGTCTGTAGAAGCTCCAGAACTTGGCCGGGTCGCGGCGGAACGCGTCGATATGCGCAACCTCCATCGGGTCGACCTCCTCCCACAGTCCCTCACCGGGACTTCGGAAATCCGGGATCCCGCTGGGCACCGAGATCCCGGCCCCCGTGAGAGCGACCGTGGACGAGCTCTCGCGAATCAGCTCCGCGAGGCGGTCCGCCTGATCCGTCGCTACTTGCCCTGCCACTTCGGGCTGCGCTTGCCGAGGAAGGCGGAGATGCCCTCTTTGGCGTCTTCCGAGAAGAACGCGGTCGCGAAGCCCTGCTTCTCGGCCTCGATTCCCTCGTCGAGATCGCCCTTGTAGGAGACCTGCTTGATCTGCTCCACCGCGACCGGTGCCTGCCCCGCCAGCTTGCGGGCCCAGGCGATCGCGGTCTCCAGAAGCTCCTCGTCCGGGACCAGATCGTCCGCCAGCCCGTGGAACCTGGCCTCGGGCGCGAGCACGGCGTCGCCGGTCAGGTTCATCTCGAGCGACTTGGATTGACCGACCAGCCTCGGCAACCGCTGGGTCCCGCCGAAGCCGGGGATGATGCCGAGGTTGATCTCCGGCTGGCCGAAGACAGCCGACTGCGCGACGACCCGGAAGTCGCACGCCATCGCCAGCTCGCAGCCCCCGCCGAAGGCGATCGCATTGACGGCTGCGACTGTGGACTTGCGGTTCTGGCTGAGTTCGCGCAGCAGCGAGTGGCCGTTGTTGATCAGCTCGGCGCCGGCGGCTTCGTCCATCGAGGTGAAGGCCTTGATGTCCGCGCCGGCGGAGAAAACGACCGGCAGCGACGAGTAGACCACCATCGCCTTCAGATCGTCGTCGGCCTTGACCTGATCCCAGACCTTGCCGAGGTCCTCGATCACCTGGGGCGAGATCGCGTTCATCGGCGGGTTGGCAAGCCAGGCGATTGCGACCTCTCCCCTCTTCTCCAGCTTCACGGTGCCCTCACCCTCGACCTGGGGATAGGCGTAGAACCCCTGTCCCGACTTGAGGCCGAGCCGGCCCTGGGCCACCAGCCGCTTCAGGATCGTCGGGGGCGCGAACCGCTCGCCGTGGGTCTCCTCGTAGCGCTCGAGCTTCTCGAGGGTCGTGTCGAGGCCCTCGAGGTCCGCCTTCCAGAACGGCGGGAAGAGCCCGCGGCGCGGATCCAAGCCGGCGCCCGCCATCATTCCGAGGTCGATCTCGCGCACCGTGCAGATCCCCTCCTCGCGCACCTTGCAGGCCTCGACGAAGGACTTGAGCATGAGCAGGTCGGCGAGCTCCTCTGCGTTCGGCTCGGCCTCGCCTTCGATGTTCGGCTCGCCGTTGCTGTAGAAGCCGTCGCCTCCGGACTTGGCGCCGAGCTTTCCGTCAGCGACCAGCTTCTGCATCCCCTTGGGGACGTAGAAGCGGTCGCCGTACGAGTCGTTCAGGTACTCGGCCACGTGCAGCACCGTGTCGAGGCCAAGCATGTCGATCAGGAAGAACGGCCCCATCGGGGCCACGTTCGCCCCGGCGATTGCCCCGTCGATCTTCTTGATCGAGAGGCCCTTCTCCTCCTGCTCCCGGAAGATCTCGCCGACGCCGGAGTTGAGGATCCGGTTGACCACGAATCCCGGCACCTCCTCGCAGGTGATGGGCTGCTTGCGGATCTTCTGCGCGAAGTTGAAGGCGGCGGTGACCGTCTCGCGCGAGGTGTCCTCGCCGCTGATGATCTCGACGAGCGGCATGATCGATGCCGGATAGAAGAAGTGAAAGCCGACCACCTTGCCGGGGCGGAGGGTCTCGCGGCCCATCTCGGTGATCGAGAGCGAGGAGGTGTTGGAGGCGAGGATCGCGTGGCCCGGCGTGACCTCGTCGAGCTCGCGGTAGACCGCCTTCTTGATCTCCATCCGCTCCGGGACCGCCTCGACCACGAGGTCGACGTCGCCGAAGCCTTCGTAGGTGGTCGTCCCGCTGATCAGGCCCATCACCTCGTCGAGCCGGGCGTCGGCCTGCTCTTGGGTCATCCTCTCCTTCGAGACGAGCCTGTCGAGCTGCGATTTGGTCACCTCACGCGACTTCTCCAGCGCGTGGTCGACGAACTTCTGGTCGACGTCCTTGACGACAACCGGAATGTCGGCGTTGGCGATTACCTGGGCGATCTCGCCGCCCATCGTGCCGCCGCCCAGCACGGCGGCCTTGAAGACGAACATGTGAGAGGTTCCTCCGAAGGTCAGTTGGACGGCGAAGGCTATTAGCCTGGCCGAGATGCCGTCCCCCCAGTCCGACAGCACCGACGCCCCGGCCATCCGCCGCGCGACGCCCGGTGACGCTCCCCAGGTGGCCCGGCTCTTGCATGATTTCCAGGAGGAATACGACGAGCCGAGCCCGCCCATCGAGACGCTCGAGGAACGGTACGAGGAGCTGATCCGGAACAAGGCGATGATCGTTCTGCTCGTCGGCGACGGTCCGGACGGCTTCGTGCAGCTGCGCTTCCGGCCCTGGGTCTACTCGGCCGGCCTGCACTCCTATCTAGAGGAGCTCTACGTGGTGCCCGACCTGCGCGGCAATGGCCTCGGCAGGGCGCTGCTCGAGACCGCGATGGAGACCGCACGGGGCGAGGGCGCGGAGCAGATGGAGCTCGGCACGAGCGAGGACGACAAAGCCGCTCGGAACCTCTACGAGAGCGCCGGTTTCATCAATCGAGAGGGAGGGCCGGACGGGCCCGTGATGTTCTTCTATGAGCGAGAGCTCTGATCCGGAGCTCCTCCGCCGCCTCGTCGACTTCGAGCTGCGCCTGGAACGCGATTCCTCCGAAATCGTCGACGAGTTCGATTGGGGACGGCTGATCTACAACCCCAAGAGCGCCGCGATGTGGACGGACAACTACCTCGAGGTGCACACGACCGACCTCGATGCCGAGGCCCTCGCAGAGCTCGCCGATCAGGTGCTCGCTCCCCGAGGAATCCAACATCGCCTGGTTTTGCCGGTCGATCTGGCATACGCCGACCGGCTCGTTCCGGCGTTCCAGAGACTCGAGGGCTGGGAAGTGGGGCGCAGCGTCTACATGGTCCTGAGCCGAGAGCCCGATCGCGAGGTCGGCCCCGCGCAGGAGGCTCCCCTTGCCGCCGTAGAGGCCGTCCGGCGGGCTGTTGCCGAGGCCGATCCGGACTTCAACCGGGACGCCGTCGAACAACAGTTCAACCGAGACGCGCGCCTGGAATCGGTTGCCAACCCGCGCTGGTTCGCTGCACCGCTCGAAGAGCCGCCGGGGGCGTCATGCGTGCTCTACGAGCGCGACGGAATCGGACAGGTCGAGACGGTGGGAACGATGCCCGCACGCCGCGGGCAGGGGCTGGCGAGCGCGGTCGTGACGGCGGCGGCCAGCGCATCGAGGGAGCGAGGAGACGATCTCACGTTCATCGTCGCCGACACGGAGGACTGGCCCTGGAAGCTGTACAAGCGGCTGGGCTTCGAACGCATCGGCGAGGGCTTCGACTTCCTGCGAAGGCCAGCTCAGCCCGCCGACCTTGACTAAACGGGTTGCCCCTCGGCTCCGCCTCGGGGCACGCTCGCATCTCCGTAGACCTCGTCCTTGATCAGCGAGACCGAGCGGATCACGGAGTCGAGGAACGGCTCGACCTCACCCTTGAGGCGCTTGTACTCGCGCCGGCCGGCGGGCGTGATGGAGTAGTAGCGCCGGGTGCGCCGGTCGGGACGCTCCCAGCTTGAGTCCACTAGCCCGCTCCCCTCGAGCCGCTTGAGCAGCGGGTACATCGTGTTCGGGTTCACCGAGATCGCTCCCTGCGTGATCCGCTCGATCTCCTCGATCAGGCGGTTGCCGTAAGTGGGCTCACGACCGAGCAGGTGCAGGATGAGGAGCGCGAAGAGATCCCGCCGCCTGACGTCGCCGCCGAATGCGTCCGATGGCCGGCCTCGCGCCACTGCGGGCGAGTGTATGGATTGCTGATACTCGATCCTGCTCGACTAGAACAGGCTGCTCGCCTCCTTGACGGCGAGGCTGCCGAGAAACAGCACCAGGACCGCCCCCACCGCCCCGACCACAAGTCCGATGAGAGCCAGGAGGGCATCGTCGAACAGCACGCCGAGGCTGATCAGCACCACGCCGAGGGAGGGGAGAGTGTCGAGTCCGGTGAAAGGCGGCGCGACGAAGGCGAAGACGGTGAGCACCAACACCACCGCCCCGAAGCCGATGCTGCTCGGCCGTTGGGAGAGGAGAAATCCGAGCCGTGGGCGAGAGTGACTCTCCACCCAGCGAAGTCGCCGCAGGAACGTCTCTCGAAAGCGCTTCTGCGTCGCAGCGCCGAGCTCCCGCTGCCGCCAGCGTTCCGGCAGCCAGACGTGGCGCCGACCGACGATCAGCTGTAGGGCGAGCAGCATGGCGATCAGCTCGAAAACGTGGGTGACGCCGCCGGTCGGGAGGGGCAGGGCGGACAGCGCCAGAAGCAGGACGAAGAGCACGGCGAAGCTCTTCTCGCCGAAGAGCTCGATCAGGCTGCCGACGGTCTTCGGCCCCGGGTCGCTGAACCAGCCCTCGAGGCGGTCGCTGAGTCTCTCTCCTTCCGGCATCGGCTGATTCTCCCCGGCTCCGGAAAGACGAACGCCCGGGGCCTCCGGGGCGCTCGGGAGGTGGCCCTACGGCTTCGCCATCAAACGGGTTGCGCTGACCCGCACCCTCGCATCTAAACCACCGCTGGGGCCTGCTCCTGCTGGCTCTCGGAGGACTCGCGCTCCGCCTTCTCGCGGAGGGCCTTCGCCTCCGGGGTCTCCTCGTCGGCCTGGCGGCCCATGAGGAGCTCCTTGGCGATCACCAGACGCTGGATCTGGGAGGTGCCCTCGTACAGCTGCATGATCTTGGCGTCGCGCATCAGCTTCTCGACCGGGTAC
>DATDKQ010000249.1:0-2818 GCA_036519915.1 Solirubrobacterales bacterium
TGAGTTGGCGCCCTCCCCTCCACCGGGGGATACTGCGCGGACGATGTCGGAGGAGAACGTCGAAGATTTTGTCCGCAGAGGATACGCCAGGTTCAACCGGGCCGAACGAGATCCCGTTGACGACCAAGAGCTCGCCTCTCTGGATATCTGGCATCCCGACGGCGTGTACGTGAACTCCGCCAGCGACCCTGACCCCGCGACTCACCGGGGAATCGAGGCGGTGAGGAGGCAGATTGGGCGATGGGTCGAGGCCTATCCCGACCTGCAGGTGGAGCCGCTTGAGATCCAGACCAACGGCGATAGGGCGTTCGTCTGGGTCCGCTTCTCGGGTCACGGAGCAGAAAGCGGGGTTCCAATCGACATGGAGTTGGCTCACATCAACACGGTCGAAGGTGGCAAGCTCCGCCGCATCGAGGAGTATCAGGAGCGGGCCGATGGTCTCGCCGCCGCCGGGCTGTCGGAGTAGCCGCTTTGGACGAGAAGCGGCACTTTGTATGGAAAGCAGCAGCCGAATCGGCTGCCGCGATTGGCGAGCGTCGATACCAGGGTTCGGACCAGTATGTTCGACGGGTGCGACCTCGACGTCGAAGCGTCAGGCTCGTAGCCTCGTTTATCCGCTCCGTGGAAAGGAGATCCCCATGACAGCTCCTCCCGAAAGTCCCGGCTCCGCCTCCGAGGCGTCGAAGGGCCCAGCGGGGTCCGCCGACCCGTTCAACGGCCTCGCGGCCGACGGGCAGATCGAGCTTCGGGAGGGCTACACCGAGGTCGGCGACGTGCGGTTGCACTACGTGGAGGCGGGTGAGGGGCCGCTGATCGTTCTGCTGCACGGCTTCCCGGAGTTCTGGTACGGCTGGCGGCTGCAGATCGCGCCTCTCGCGGCGGCGGGCTTTCGAGTCGTCGCGCCCGACACGCGTGGCTACAACCTGTCATCGAAGCCAGAGGGCTTCGAGGCCTACGGTGTCGACCTGCTCGCCGCCGACATCCGCGGCCTGATCGGAGAACTCGGTGCCGAGTCCGCGCATTTGGTCGGTCACGACTGGGGCGGATCCATCGCCTGGACCACTGCGATGAACCACCCCGAGGTGGTCGACCGACTCGCCATCCTCAATGCGGCCCACCCGCGGCGGCTCCAGGAGGGACTCCACAACCCGAACCAGCTCAGGAAGTCCTGGTACTTCTTCTTCTTTGCGCTACCGGGAGTGCCCGAGGATGTGGTGCACGCCAGAAACTGGCATTTCTTCCGACACTTTCTGAGTGACGCGAACCCGCCTTACACGGCGCAGGAAATCGAACACTACGTCGAGGCGTGGTCGCAGCCAGGAGCAGCAGCCGGGGCGATCAACTACTACCGCGCCTCGGTAAGACAGTCCCAGAAGGAGGCCGCAGCAAAGTTGCGCCCGATTTCGGCGCCGACACTGGTCATCTGGGGAGAGCGCGATTCCTACCTCGGCTCCGACCTCGCCGAGCCGGACCGCGACGACGTGCCCAACCTCGACCGCGTGGAGCGCCTGGCCGACGCGTCGCATTGGGTCCATCACGACGAGGCAGAGCGCGTCAATCAACTTCTCATCGACTTTTTCGGGGGCTGATGGCGCGAGCCGAACCAGGCGGCTGTCTGTGGCGGTTTCGCAAAGACGGAGCGCGAGGAAGAGGATCCCCAGCGCCACATACGCCTAGTCGAGCAGCTCCTCGATCCGGTAGGTCTTCACGCCTCCCGGCGTCTCGAACTTGACGTCTTGGCCGACCGGCGCATCCCGCAGCGCCCGCCCCGCCGGCGACTCCACCGAGAGCTTTCCCTGCTTGGGGTCAGCCTCCGTCGCGCCCACCAGCGTCCAGGTGTTCGTCTGGCCGCTCTCCACGTCCTTGACCTCAGCGGTCCGGCCGAATGCAAAAACGCTCGCGCTCGTATCCGCCTCCACCACCACCGCCTTGCCGAGGCGCTCCCGGAGTCGCTTGATTCGTGTCTCGAGATGCGCCTGGTCGTCCTTGGCGATGTGGTACTCGGCGTTCTCCTTCAGGTCGCCGAGCTCACGCGCCGCCTTGATCCGCTTCGCCATCTCACGACGCCCACGCCCCTCGAGCTCATCCCGCTCGGCGCGCAGTGCCTCGATTCCCTCGGCAGTGATTGGCTCGTTGCCTCCCGGCAGGTCGGGGGACGCGCCTGTCTTCGACTCTTCGGTCACCTAACGGAGGCTACGCGGTCGACCAACGAGCAATACCTTCGCCCCCAGCTGACGGCGCTGCTTGAAAACGGCCGCTTCTCGTCGAAGCGGCTAACCCCCGATCGGCCCACCGTCCGGGGCGGCTGGGAGGCTCTCGACGATGGCCTCCGTCATCACCATGTTCCATCGGTTCGTCGGGGCCATCAAGCACGCCACCAAGGAGGAGAGCTTCGTCGCCATCGCCGGAGCCGCGGTCTCCCTCATCCTCGTTGGGACCGTCACCTACTCCCTCGGCGAGGGCTGGAACGTGATCGACGGGTTCTACTTCGCCGTCTGCACCTTGACCACGTCGAGCATCGCCGATCCGCACCTCACGCTCACCCACGACGCCCTCAAGATCTTCACAACCTTCTACGTGCTGACCGGCATCGGCATCCTGGTCGAGGTGGCTCGCCAGCTCGGGGTCGGCTTCGTGAAGATGCGTGCCGAGCAACACGCTGCCATACGCGCGCGGCACCACAAGGACGATCCGCCGGCCTCGCCCCCGGCCGGGTAGCGCACCTCCAGCCAGCCGCTCCGACGAGCGCTCTTGGATGGGCATAGGGTGCGACGCACAAGGACTCCCGGATGGACACGGGACCCACTCACGGAAGGAC
>DATDKQ010000250.1:0-2474 GCA_036519915.1 Solirubrobacterales bacterium
CGCCCGAGCACCTGCACCCAGGCAAGCTGGTCCCAGTCGTCCGAGTAGCGGTCCACCGTCAGCGCCGCCCGCGGGTCGCGCCGCAGGAACCGCAGCCGCGCCGGCTCCTCCGACCGCTTCGGCTTCCGATCGATCGCGCTCCAGAGCCGCCCGTTGGCCACGGCAAAGGTCACCGGCAGCACCCGCGGCGCCCCCTCCAGATCCAGCAGTCCCAAACGCGCCACCCTCGCGTCCTCGAGCAGCTCGTTTGCCCACGCAACAACCTCGGTAGGTTCAGGGTCAGGCACGGACCCCACTGTAGGTCGACGAAAGGAACGCTATGCAGGTCGGAATCGGACTCCCCAATGCGATCGCCGGCACCACGGGCGAACAGCTCACCGACTGGGCTCGCGCGGCCGAGGAGGCCGGCTTCAGCTCCCTCGGCACCATCGACCGCCTTGTCTATGACAGCTACGAGTCGATCGTCGCCCTCTCTGCCGCAGCCGCCGTTACCGACCGCATCCGCCTGGTCACCGACGTCATGCTCGGCCCGCTCCGCCAGAACCCGGCGATGATCGCCAAGCAAACCCTCTCCCTCGACGCCCTTGCAGGCGGGGGTCGAACCGTCCTCGGCATCGCCCTCGGCGGGCGCGAAGACGACTACACGGTCTCCGGCATCGACATGTCGACCCGAGGCGAGTGGTTCGACACCGCCCTGCCGAAGATCCGCGCGATCTTCGACGGCGACGGCGACCTCGAGGCCAAGGTCGGCCCCCGGCCCAAGGGTGACGGCCCAACCCTCCTGGTCGGCGGCGGCGTGCAGGCCGCCTTCGACCGGGCCGCCAATTACGCGGACGGCTGGACGCAGGGTGGCTCCGGACCCAACCAGTTCAAGGAAGACGCGGCAAAGCTCGAGCAGGCGTGGGAGGCGGCTGGCCGAGACGGAAGCCCTTACAAGCTGGCCCTGATCTACTTCTCACTCGGCCCCGACGCCCAAAAGAACGCCGAGCACGACCTAGGGGACTACTACGCTTGGGTGGGTGAAGAGATCGCCGAGCTGATCGTCGGCTCCGCCGCCAAGGACGCCGACGAGGTTCAGGAGTACATCTCCGCCTTCGAGAGTCACGGCTGCGACGAGCTGATCTTCTTCCCGGCCGCCTCGGACCCCGAGCAGGTGACCTTTCTCGCCGATGCCGCGGGCCTGTGACCCTAGCCGTCCCTAGAAAACCACACAGCGGGTAAGTTGCAAGCAGGACCCCGATTTCGAGGGAGTGAGGTGAGATGGCAACTGATCTGAGGAGCGAGGACCTCGGGAAGCGGCTCGAATCGCTGCTCGAGGTCGAGAAGTTCCCGCCCCCGGACGACTTCCGCAAGCAGGCGCTGATCACCGACGAATCGATCTACGAGGAGGCGGCCAAGGACCTGGAGGGTTTCTGGGCGAAACAGGCCGAGGAGCTGGTCGACTGGGCCGAGAAGCCCACCCAGATCCTCGACGAATCGAACGCTCCCTTCTACAAGTGGTTCACGGACGGCAAGCTCAACCTCTCCTACAACTGCGTCGACCGTCACGTCGAGGCCGGCAACGGCGACCGCGTCGCGTATCACTGGCGAGGCGAGGAGGGGGAGGAGCGCGACATCACCTACGCGGACCTCCACCGGGACGTCCAGCGCTTCGCCAACGCCCTCAAGGCCCGCGGCATCGGCAAGGGCGACGTCGTCGGCATCTACCTGCCGATGATCCCCGAGGTCGTGGTCGCGATGCTCGCCTGCGCTCGCATCGGCGCTCCCCACAACGTCGTCTTCGGCGGCTTCTCGCCGGAGGCCGTCCGGGAGCGCATGGAGTTCTCCGAGGCCAAAGCGCTGATCACCGTTGACGGCGCCCGCCGCAAGGGCAACACCGCCCCGATCAAGAGCGCCGTGGACCCCGAGATCGAGACAGTTCCTTCGGTCGAGACCATCTTCGTCGTCCGCTCCACAGGTGCGGACTGCGAGATGAAGGAGGGCCGTGACGTCTGGTTCCACGAGGAGATGGAGAAGGTGGACGCGGAGTGCCCGCCCGAGCCGCTCGACGCCGAGCATCCGCTCTTCGTCCTCTACACCTCCGGCTCGACCGCCAAGCCCAAGGGCGTCCTGCACACCACCGGCGGCTATCTGGTCGGTGTCACCTTCACCCACCGCTACATCTTCGACCTGAAGCCGGAGTCCGACGTCTACTGGTGCGCCGCCGACGTCGGCTGGGTCACCGGCCACTCGTACATCGTCTATGGCCCGCTGATGAACGGCGCGACGTCGGTGATGTACGAGGGCGCCCCGGACTATCCGGACAAGGACATCTGGTGGGAGCTGTGCGAGCGCTACGGCGTGACCATCTTCTACACCGCGCCCACGGCGATCCGCGCGTGCATGAAGTGGGGGGTGGAGTACCCGCAGAAGCACGACCTCTCGAAGCTGCGCCTGCTCGGCACGGTCGGGGAGCCGATCAACCCGAAGGCGTG
>DATDKQ010000251.1:0-7783 GCA_036519915.1 Solirubrobacterales bacterium
AGGTTGGTCCCGTAGATGCCCGTGGCGAGCAGCTTCTGCTCCTCGAGATCCGCGGGCACGAAGACGTAGGAGTCGAGTCCCGCCGCGGCGGAGTGTGCGGCGACGGCGTTGGCGAGGTTCCCGGTCGAGGCGCAGGCGACCGTCTCGAAACCGAGCTCCTTCGCCTTGGCCACCGCCACCGCGACGACGCGATCCTTGAACGAGTGCGTCGGGTTGGCCGCATCGTTCTTGATCCACAGTTCACCCAGTCCGAGCCGGTCTGCAAGCCTGTCGGCGCGGATCAGCGGGGTCAGCCCCGGCTCGAGCGGGTCTCCCGGGTTGCCCTCGAAGGGCAGGAAGTCGGAATAGCGCCAGATGCCACGGGAGCCCGCCTGGATCTTCCGCCGCGCCTCTTCGGGATCGAGGTCGGAGTGGTCGTAGGCAACCTCGAGCGGGCCAAAGCACTGCTCACACACGAAGCGGGCATCGAGCGGATAGCTCTCCCCGCACTCCTTGCATTTCAGGGACTCGACTGCCATTGGCTCCTCTACGTAAAAACCTCCGCCTGGTCTGCTGTGGGCGGAGGTTCCGTAAGGAGCTCTCTTCCCACATCTTCCAGGCACTTGCTCGACACCTGCTGGAGTTGGCACCTTCCTCGAACCTAAGTCCGAGGGGGTTGCCGGGGTTTCTTCGGGCCAGTCCCTCCACCCCTCTTGATGTGGTGCGTATGTGAGGGGGAATATAGCAACGCTGGTAATCCGCATTTACATGCGTAATTCCGGGCACTTATGTGCCGCCACCCACGCCCGCCGCAGTACAGTGGACTGACCGTGGAAATGGAAGCGATGAACTTGACGCGAGGGTGCTCCGAAGGGAGCAACCCGTCTGATGGTGGAGAAGATGCCGAACCTCCCTCGCCCCAGATTGCGCAGGACCCGCGCCGGCGAGCTCGTCGCGCCGCTTCCGCCTGAGCCACAGGCGCCCAAGGTCGAGGAGATCGCGGCCGAGGGCCTGCGCTGGGTGAAGATCGACCGGCCCGGCGCGCTCGAACAGGCCTGGCTCGAGGAGAACTTCGACTTCCACGCCCTCGACTACGAGGACGTCCTCTCCCGCAACCAGCGGCCGAAGATCGACGTCTACGACGACTACCTGTTCATAGTGCTGCAGTTCCCGATCTTCGACCCGTCCGTGGGACGACTCAACGCCGGCGAGCTCGACATCTTCGTGGGGGCCGGCGTGCTGATCACCATTCCGAACCAGCCGCTCCAGCCGGTCGAGTACCTGTTCGAGCGCTGCCGTCAGAAGGAGGAGCTCCGCGACCAGCTCTTCAGCCGAGGCTCCGGCTACCTGCTCTACCGCATCGTCGACGACGGCTTCGACTACTGCTTCCCGATGCTCCGCAAGATCGGCAACAAGCTGGACGTGCTCGAGGAGGAGATCTTCGAGGGGCGCTCCGAGGAGGTCGTGCGGGACATCTCCAACGTCAAGCAGGAGATCATCAACTTCCGCAAGGTGATCCGCCCGCAGCGGCAGGTGCTGCGGGATCTCGAAAAGGTGAAGGAGCGCTACCTCTCCCCCGAGATGGACCTCGAGATCTACTTCGACGACGTCGTCGACGCTCACGAGCGGATCTGGGACATGCTCGAGAACTACAAGGAGGTGATCGAGGCGCTCGAGGACACGAACGAGTCCGTGCTCTCGCATCGCGTCAACGACATCCTTCGCGTGCTCACCTCGATCAGCGTCATCGTCCTGCCGCTGACGCTGCTCGCGAGCATCTGGGGGATGAACGTGGGCGTCCCGGGCGAGCACGACATGACCGCCTTCTGGATCATCGTGGGCGCCATGGTGGTCCTGCTGGTCGGGATGGTCACCTACTTCCGCAGGCGCGGGTGGCTCTGAGGAGCCGATGGCCGAGGCCGCACTTCACCGGCACGGTGGGTACGTGCACGAGCATCCCTCAGCGGGGTCACACCGTCATCTCCGACATCCCCGCCGCTCCCGCCTGGCGACGCGCCCGGACAGGCACGGCCACGACCACTCCCATCAGCACACCCACGCTCACAGCCTGGTCGACGACTCGATCAAGCGCTCTCGCGAGGGACTGCGCGCCGTCGGGCTCTCGCTCGGCGTGCTCGGCGCCACCGCCGCAATCCAGGCCGCCATCTACGCCGCGACTCACAGCGTCGCGCTGCTCGCCGACTTGATCCACAACTTCGGGGACGCGCTGACGGCCCTCCCGCTTGCAGCGGCTTTCGCGCTCCGCTCGGCGAGGGCGGAGCGCTACGCCGGCCTTGCGGTAGTGCTGGCGATCTTCGTCAGCGCCTGCGTCGCCGGCGTGATCGCGATCGAGAAGATCATCAACCCCGACGCTCCTACCCACCTGCTCGCCCTCGGACTCGCGGGAGCAGTCGGCTTCGCCGGCAACGAGGCGGCCGCCGAAATCCGGCTAGGTGCGGGACGACGGCTCGGCAGCCCCGCCCTGATCGCCGACGGCCATCACGCTCGGGCCGATGGCTTCGTCAGCCTCGGCGTGCTGCTCAGCGCCTGCCTTGTCGCCGTCGACCTGCCGCTCGCCGACCCGGTGATCGCCATCGTCATCACCGGTGTCATCCTCCGCATCACCTGGCAGTCGTGGCTCACCGTGAGCGGTCGCGCGCATTCCCACTAATACGATCCCGGTGTGCAGCGGATCTGGGCCCCGTGGCGGCTTGAGTACGTGAAGGACGCCTCCAAGGACAACGAGTCGGAATGCATCTTCTGCGCGGGCCTCGATGCCGGCGATGACGACGCGAACCTGATCGTCCGCCGCGGCGAGCGCGCATTCGTGATCCTCAACAAGTACCCGTACACGAACGGGCACCTGATGGTGGCGCCCTACGAGCACGTGGCGGAGCTACAGGCACTCGACGATCAGACGATTGCGGAGATCATGTCGCTGGCGCAGCGCGGGATCGGCGCGCTCGAGAGGAGCTACGCGCCGCACGGCTACAACGTCGGCTTCAACCAGGGCCGGGTCGCGGGCGCGGGAGTCGAGCACCACATCCACATGCACGTAGTCCCCCGCTGGGGCGGCGACACCAACTTCATGCCGGTGCTCGGCGACACCCGGGTGATGAACCAGTCGCTCCACGACAGCTACGAGACGCTGAAGGGAGCGTTCGACTGAGATGGGGATCACCTCCCCGCCGGCCGGCATCTTCAAGGCCTACGACATCCGCGGGATCTACGGCGAGGAGCTCGACGGCGAGACCGCGCACCTGATCGGTCGCGCCTTCGCGCGGGTGCTCGCCGACATTCGGGGCAAGGAGCCGTCGGGCCTCCGCGTCGGGCTCGGCCATGACATGCGCCTGAGCTCGCCGGAGATGGCCGACGGGGTGCGGACCGGCCTGGTCGAGGAGGGGGTCGCCGTCCTGGACGCTGGGCAGGTCGCGACCGAGATGAGCTACTACCTGGTGGGCTCGCGCGAGCTCGACGGCGGGGCGATGGTCACCGCCTCGCACAACCCCAAGAAGTACACGGGCGTAAAGCTGCTGCGGGAGGGAGCCCTAGCGCTATCCGGTGACGCCGGAATCCAGGAAGTCCGGGCGCAGATCGAGGCCGGTATGCCGGATCCCCCCGGCGGCGGGTCGGTCGAGGAGATCGACATCTACCCCGACTTCCACGAGCACATGCTCGCCGCCATCGACACGGACGCGATCGGCCCGCTCCGGATCCTGGCCGACGGCAGCGACGGCATGGCCGGGCCGATGGTCGGGCCCCTGCTCGACCGGCTCAACCTGGACGTGACCACGAGCCGATGGGAGCCGAACGGCGACTTCCCCGAGGCCGGCCCGAACCCGTTCCTCGAGGAGAACCGACGCATGCTGGTCGAGCAGGTGAATAAGCAGGGCGTCGACCTTGCGATCGCCTGGGACGGCGACGCCGACCGTTGCTTCTTCATCGACGACGGAGGAACCTTCTGCGACGGTGATTTCGTCTGTGCCCTGCTCGCCCGCGCCACGCTGGCCAAGGAGCCCGGCGCGACGATCCTCTATGACCCCCGCTCGAGCCGCGCGGTCCGCGACACGGTCGCCGCGGCGGGCGGCAAGTCCGACCTGAGCCGGGTCGGCCACGCCTTCTTCAAGCTCAGGATGCGGGAGACGGGCGCGGCGTTCGGCGGCGAGGTCTCCGGTCATTACTACTTCCGCCACTTCTATTGCGCTGACTCGGGAACGATGCCCGCCCTGCTCATGCTCGAGCTGGTCTCGCGCGAGGGCCGGTCGCTCTCCGACCTGATGTCCGAGTTCCGCTCCAAGTACTTCATCTCCGGCGAAATCAACTCGGAGGTGGCGGACCAGCAGGCGAAGATGGAGGAGATCGCGGAGCGCTACTCGGATGGCGAGATCAGCCGGCTCGACGGCGTCTCGGTCGACTATCCCGACTGGCACTTCAACGTGCGCCCGTCCAACACCGAGCCGCTGCTCCGTCTGAACCTCGAGTCGCTGGTCTCCCGTGAGGACATGGAGGCCAAGCGGGACGAGGTGCTGGCGCTGATCCAGTCGTGAAGTCGGACGAGACCCCGCCCGAGGTCTGGGACAGGATCTCGGAGGCGGGAATCAGGGTGCTGCGGATACCGACCCCCTTCCAGGTCGGGCGCGTCAACACCTATCTGCTGGAGGACGAGCCGCTCACGTTGATCGATTCCGGCCCGAACTCCGGCAAGGCACTCGACGAGCTCGAGCGGCAGCTGGACGCGCTCGGCCACGGGATCGAGGACCTCGAACTGGTGATCATCACCCACCAGCACATCGACCACCTCGGCCTGGTCGACATCGTCGCCAAACGGTCGGGTGCCCAGGTGGCGTCCCTGGATCTGCTGGCGCCCTTCGTGGAGAACTTCGGCGCGGACGCAGAGCGCGACGACGAGGAGGCCGCCGCGCTGATGCTGCGCCACGGGATCTCCGAGGAGGTGGTCCGCGCACTGCGCCAGGTCACCGGCAGCTTCCGCGCCTGGGGCTCGAAGGCCCACGTCACCCGGCCATTGCACGACGGCGATCTGGTCGAGCTCCGTGACCGCCGGCTCGAGGTCCAGCATCGGCCCGGACACAGCCCGTCCGACACCCTCTTCTGGGATTCCGATCGCCAGCTCCTGATCGCAGCCGATCACCTGATCAAGCACATCTCCTCAAATCCGCTGATCTCGCGACCGCTCGATGGATCCGCAGAGCGCACCCAGGCCCTGGTCGTCTATCTCGAGTCGCTGAAGAAGACCCGCGAATTGCCGGCTGAGGTCGTCCTCTCCGGGCACGGCGAGCCGATCACGGACCACGTCGCGCTCATCGACGAGCGCTTCGCGATGCACCAGCGGCGAGCCGAGAAGCTCTATCGCCTGATCGCCGAGCAGCCCCGTACCGGGCACGAGCTCGCCCAGGCGCTCTGGGGCGACGTCGCGGTGACCCAGGCGTTCCTCACCCTCTCCGAGGTAATCGGCCACGTCGACCTACTCGTCAACGCGGGTCACGTGCGCGAGGTGGAGGATGGGGATGTGGTGCGCTACGAGGCAACCTCGGACACGCCCGCCGAGCAGCTCGGGGACCTGATTCCCGGCGGTAACCCGGTGCTCAGCCGGGGTTAGGAGAAAGCGTGCCGACGATCGCCCCTGCCCACAGAGAGCCCGAGCCGGCCGCTCACGCCATGCCGCTCGAGCCGGACGCGGCAAAGAAGCGGATGCTGATCATCGTCAACCCGTACGCGACGACCGTCTCCGATCGCCTCAAGAACCTGGTCGTCTACGCGCTGCAGGCTCGCTACGAGGTCGAGGCGGTCGACACCGAGGCGGCCGAGCACGCGATCGAGATCGGGCGCGAGGCGCGCACGGGCGGCTACGACATCGTGGTCGCGTTCGGCGGCGACGGCACCCTGAACGAAGTGGCGAACGGGCTCGCCGGCACGGACGTACCCGTCTCGGTGCTGCCTGGCGGCTCAACCAACGTCGTCTGCCGCACGCTCGGGATCCCGAACGACGTCGTCGACGCGACGGAGCACCTGATCGCACTGGCCGACGACTTCCGTCCCCGCAGGATCGACCTGGGGCGCTGCAACGGCCGGCACTTCGTCTTCGCCTGCGGAGTCGGTCTCGACGCCACCGTCGTGAAGCGGGTGGACGCACATCCGCTGCTCAAGGCCCGCGCCAGGCAGTGGTACTACACGTGGGCCGCGATCTCGGCCTTCTACCGGCACTACCTGCGTGACCCGGTGCGGTTCGAGCTCGAGGTCGACGGCGAGACGCTCGAGGGCGTCACCGCCATCGCCCAGAACTCCGACCCCTTCACATACTTCGCCAACATCCCGATTCGGATCTGCGAGGCCATCGGGCTGGACGACGGCATGATCTCGATGGCCCTGCTGCGCCGGGCCAAGCAGCGCGACATGCTTCCGATCGCCTCGCGCGTGCTGAGCAAGAAGCTCCACGTCTCCAAGCACCGGCAGATCGATGAGTTCGACGACGTCACCAGGGCCTCGGTGCGCTCCGTCTCCAAGGACTCAGACGGCGTGCCGCGGCCCTTCCCGGTACAGGTCGACGGCGATTACATCGGCGAGTACACCGAGCTCGACTTCTCCGTCGAACCGGGCGCGCTGACGATCGTCGCCTGATGCGAGGGCGCGCGTAAGCGCGACCCGTCTTATTGCGAAGCCGTCCCTTTGCTACTTATGGCGCGCGGTGAAGTTGACCCGCGCCTTGCCGGCCGAGCAGAGGTCCTGCGCCGGGAAGTGGTAGATCGCGAAGCCCTCGACCTCGTTCGTGCTCACGAACCGGCCGTGAATCTTGTCGATCTTGTTGCCGAGGAAGGTGTGGGTGAAAGAGAAGGTGCCGTTCCCGCCGAGCTTCCTGCTGGCGGTGGCTCCGCCGAGGGTGAAGACCGGCGCCGAGACGCAGGCCTCCCTCGCGACGGTCGGCTCGGTGGTCAGGGTGACCTTCCCCTTCTTCACGGTGAACTGGACCTTCCGGAAGGCCGTGCTGATCGCGTCCTGGTCGGTCTTGCCGTTGTATTTGCCGGTCTTGACCGCGACACCGGCATCGGCCACACCCGGACCTACGAGGGCGAGACTCGCCAGCACGGCCGCGATGAGCAGCTTCCCTACCGCCTTGCGTGCCATACCCAAGCGACCCTACCGCTTCTAAGCTGCTCCGCCAATGACCGCCGATCCTACTTGCCGCTTCTGCCAGATCATCGCCGGCGACGAACCGTCGCACCTCGTCTTCGAGGATGAGCGCACCCTCGCCTTCCTCGACAACCGGCCGCTGTTCCCCGGCCACTCGCTGCTCGTCCCCCGGGATCACCACGAGACGCTCGCCGACCTGCCCGACGAGCTGGTCGCGCCCCTCTTCGAGAACGCCCGGTTGCTCTCGGTCGCCGTGCCGAAGGCGATGAGAAAGCCCGGATCGTTCGTCGCCTTGAACAACGTCGTCAGCCAGAGCGTGCCTCACGTCCACGTCCACGTCGTCCCGCGCAAGCCGAAGGACGGGCTGCGCGGCTTCTTCTGGCCGCGGACCAAGTACGACTCCGAGGATCAGATGCGCGAGGTCGCCGAGCGCGTGCGCCGGGCGGTGGACCGAGCTACTTGAGCTTGCCCTTCCCGGTGGCCGGCGAGCCGAATGGGATGTCGGCGGTCACCGTGACTGTGGCCTTGCGCTTGCCGCGCAGCTTGCTCTTCCCGGACTTGCTGAGCTTGATCGTCTCGAACACCTGGCCCTGGGCCAGGGAGAGGTCGCTCGACCTGCCGATCGTGGCCTTGCCGAGCTTCGCGACGAGGGAGACGT
>DATDKQ010000252.1:0-4933 GCA_036519915.1 Solirubrobacterales bacterium
GAGGGGACCACGAAGCGCGCCCTGATCACCGGGATCTCCGGACAGGACGGCTCCTACCTGGCGGAGCTCCTGCTCGAGAAGGACTACGAGGTGCACGGCATCGTTCGCCGCTCTTCGAGCTTCAACACCCATCGGATCGACCACCTCTACCACGACCCCCATGAGCAGGGCGTCCGCCTCTTCACCCACTACGGTGACCTCTCGGACTCGGTCGCGCTGGTGAAGCTCCTCTATGAGCTCCAGCCCGACGAGATCTACCACCTCGGCGCCCAGAGCCACGTACGAGTGTCGTTCGACATCCCCGAATACACCTTCGACATCACAGGGGCAGGGACCGTCCGCATGCTCGAGGCGATCAGGGAGGCAGGCGTCACCCCGCGCTTCTACCAGGCGTCATCGTCCGAGATGTTCGGGGCGGCGCCGCCGCCGCAGAACGAGCAGACACCGTTCCACCCGCGAAGCCCCTACGGCGTCGCCAAGCTCGCCTCCTTCTGGGCGACGGTCAATTACCGCGAGGCCTATGACCTCTTCGCCGTCAACGGGATCCTTTTCAACCACGAGTCGCCGCGGCGAGGCGAGACCTTCGTCACCCGCAAGATCACGCGGGCCGTCGCGCGGATAGCCGCCGGCCTGCAGGAAAAGCTCTGGCTCGGCAACCTCGACGCCCAGCGGGACTGGGGCTATGCGCCCGACTACGTCGAGGCGATGTGGATGATGCTCCAGGCAGAGGAGCCAGATGACTTCGTGATCGCCACCGGTGAGACCCACACCGTCCGCGAAGCCGTTGAGATCGCCTTTGCTCGCCGGGGCCTCGATCCAGACGAGCACGTCGAGATCGACCCCAAGTACTACCGGCCCTCGGAGGTCGACCATCTCCTCGGTGACGCGAGCAAGGCCAAGGAGAAGCTGGGCTGGGAGCCCAAGGTGCGCTTCAGGGAGCTGGTCGAGCTGATGGTGGACGCGGATGTGGCCGCGCTGGAGGATCAGCTGGCCGGCAAGGTCAGCCGGTCCAACGCTGAATAAGACGCGGCCGGCTACAGGTCGTAGCCCGAGCTTCCCTCTCTCTAGAGTGCCCGCGATGCCAAGCCCCTCTCTCAGCTATTGCAAGCTCTGCGAGCTCGAGGACTTTCGCGACCCCGACCTCCGGACGCTGATGCGGGACATGGCAGGCGTGGGCCCGGAGCGGCCGAACTACCCGGACGGCGAGGAGCACCGCAAGCCCTGGGAGGTGGCGATGAGCGCCCGTGCCCTACGCGACTTCGGGGCCCTGCATGGCGACGCGGAGATCCTCGGGGTCGGGGCCGGAACCGAGGCGACGATCTTCTGGCTCACGCGGCACGTCAAGCGCGTCTTCGCCACCGATCTGTACCTGACCGAGGATTCGTGGTCGGCGATGGACTCGGGCGCGGGGATGCTGCACGCCCCCGAAGGGGAGACCACGCTCGATTGGAACCCCCGCCGGCTGGTGGTGCAGCACATGGACGCACTGGAGCTGCGCTACGAGGATGAATCCTTCGATGGGATCTTCTCCTCGGGGTCGATCGAGCACTTCGGGGACCTCGACAACATCCACAAGAGCGTCGAGGAGATGTACCGGGTGCTGCGACCGGGCGGCGTCGTCGGACTTGCCACCGAGTTTCGCCTCGCCGGGCCTGCGCCGGGACTGCCCGGCACGGTCCTCTTCGATGAGGCGGAGCTGGGCCAGGTGCTCCTCGACGGCATGGACTGGCAGCTCGCCTCGCCGCTCGACTTCTCGATCTCCGATGAGACCATGGCGGCACCGGTCGACTTCGACAGCCTCTTCGAGGTTCTCGACCGAGGGCCCTCGGTCGCGGCCCGTGTCAAACGTCGACTCGGGAAGGAGCTGCCTCCGCCGGCGATCCGTCATCTGCCCACTCCGTATCCGCACATCGTTCTCCGCAAGGGCGAGCATTTGTGGACAAGCGTGCACGTGACGATGATCAAGCCCGGCGCCTGAGGGTTCGACGGCGCGGCAACCGGGCTGCGTTCGGGGCTGTAGACCTCTGCTTCAATCCCAGCCGTGCCTGACTCGAATCAAGAGATGTCCGTCGGAGGCCCCCTCCTCGAGAGGCTGCAGCGCAGGGCGTTGCTGCTGCTGATCAGGCTGGTGCGCCTTCCATTCCGGGTGCTGGGTCTGCCCCTCCGGCAGCTTCGTGAAGAGGTCAAGTCGCTGCGGGCGGCGGCGGTGGAATCCCTTGCCTACGTCGGGGTCGAGCTTCGCCGCCTCGGTGACCTCGTCGAGCAGGGGCCCTCGAAGCCCACGTCCACGCCTGAGGAGGCAGCGCTGGCAGGACTGGATGTACACGGGCCCGTGCTCGTGGTCGGGCGCCGCGGCCGCGAGGCCGGCGCCTCGCTCACGTCACGCGGCTACGACGTGACCCAGCTGGATGGCCTGGAGGACTGGGACGCCGGTGGGCGGCGTTTCGGGGCCGTCCTCTACATGCGGGAGACCTCTCAGCCCGACCCCGCCGAGCTGCAGCGGATCGAGGATCTGCTCTCAGACGAAGGTCTGCTGGTGGTGGGAGTCGCCAGCGGCTCCGGCGCCAACGGCTCCCGGAACGATTTCGATGAGGGCTCGCTGGACGAACTTCTCGCCGGGTGGGCCGTGGCCGAACGGATCGTCGTGGCGAGGCGCACCGACTCGACGGGCTGATGTCGCTGCCGTCGCGCAGCGTCTGGATCGACGTCCAGGGCTGCCAGAACACTGAGAATTTCGAGCGCGGCATCGCTCGGCAGGCGGCGGAGTCGACGGAGGCGCTGCTGCGTGTCGCCCCTGATGTCATCCATACCGTCGGTCTGACGCCGCTCCTGCCGGTTCCCGCATCGCTGAATTTCCTCCATGGCACCGGCAAGCTCGGCTGGGTGAGCGGCAAGGGCTCCCAGCCCGACTCCAAGCCGGCGATCTACCACGTCACCTCTCCGTTCGAGGGGCCCACGCCCGTCGTCACCCTGGAGGACCAGTGGCCGCACTGGGCGCGGCGGGCCGGCGTGAGGCTGGTGATCACGCTGCACGACCTGATCCCGCTGATCTTCTCCGAGCACTACATCGACCCGGACCCGGTCAACTACTCACGTTGGCTCGCGCGGCTTGGCATGGTGCGTACCGCCGACCACATCCTGGCGGTATCGCAGTCCTCGGCAGCGGACGCAGTGGAGCACCTGGGGTTCGACGAGAACCGAATCACCGTGGTCGATGCGGGGACCTCCGACCAGATGGCGTCGATGGTCGGGTCGAGGGAGGAGGCCGCGAAGATCCTCGAGGGGAAGTTCCCCGGCCTGCGCGAGGGCTACCTCTTCTACGTGGGCGGCGGGGATTGGCGGAAGAACGTTACGGGCCTGATCGAGGCCTACGCCCAGCTGCCGGAGCAGATCCGCCAGCGCCACCAGCTCGTCATCACCTACAAGCTCGACCCCGAGAGGCGAGCCAATCTCGAGGGCTTCGCCAAAGACCTGGGGATTCACGGCAACCAGCTCCTGCTCACGGGCTTCGTCCCGGACCGCGAGCTCTCGGCGCTCTACAGGCGCTGTGGCCTGTTCGTCTTCCCCTCGCTCTACGAGGGCGCGGGCCTGCCGATCCTGGAGGCGATGGCGTGCGGGGCGCCGGTGGCGGGCAGTAACGTCTCGTCGGTCCCGGAGATCCTCGGGGACCTCCGAGCGGCGTTCGACCCGTCCGATCCGGCCGACATCGCGGCGTGCATCGCCCGGACGCTCGACGACGATGCCGAGCTGGAGCGACTCCGCCGTGTCTCCGCCGAGCGGACAGCTCACTTCACCTGGGACCGCGTCGCGCGCAATGTGATCGAGGGCTACGAGCGGGCACTGGCCACGCCCAGCCACCGCGACACGTCTCCACGCCCGCGCAGGAGAATGGCGGTCTTCACGCCCTGGCCGCCTGAGCAATCTGGCGCCGCCACCTACAGCCGGCAGCTCGTCGAGCGGCTCGCCGACCACGCCGACGTCGACGTGATCGTGGCCGGGGATGGCGATCGCGAGGCGTATGACCGCTCCCTGGAGCCGCAGGTGAGGCTTTGGCCTGCTCGTGACTTCGATTGGGTGCACGAGCTGCGCGACTTCGAGCGCGTCCTCTATGTCCTCGGCAACTCGCCGCTCTACCGGCACGCGATGGAGGCGCTCGTCAAGCGCCCGGGGATCGTCGTCGCCCACGAAGCTCGCTTCGGCGCGCTCTACGAGGCCCTGGGGCCTGGCTGGTTGGATAACCCGACCTGGACGCGGGAAAAGCTCTTCGAGATGTACGGGGAGAGGATCCCGGCCTCCGACCTGCGACGCGCACCGGAGGACCCCGGCATTCAGACCCAGTTCGGCATCTACATGACCCAGGAGGTGCAGGCTCACGCCGAGAAGCTGCTCGTGCATTCCCGCTACGCGGCGGATGTGCTGCGCATGGACCGGCCGCCCGGAGCGCCCGGCGCCGAGACCCTGGTCGTGGGCCGTGGGATCGCCGACCCGGCGCTTCAGCGGAACGGCGGAAGCCCGAGCGGCGGCCCGACCGTGTTCTCGCACGGAGCCGGCGAGCGTCCCGAGGCGATCGATCTGCTCATGCACGCATTCGCCGATCTGGCGCGGGAACGGGATGGGGCGAGGCTCGTGCTGCTCGGGCGCCTGGAGCCGGGAGCCGGGGCGCGCCTCGGCGAGACGGCGGCGAACCTCGGACTCAGCGGCGCGGTGCACCTGGTGGGCCGACTCGACGGAGACGAGTACTGGCGCGCTCTGGCGAGCGCGGACGTTGCGGTGGAGCTCCGGACCAGTTCGGACGGCGAGGCGTCTGCCTCGGTCTGCGATTGCCTCGCCGCACGCCTCCCGACCGTGGTCTCGACGATCGGCTGGCTGGGCGAGCTGCCTGAGCCCGCGGTCGTTCACGTGCCCAGGGAGTGCGCCCCCGCCGAGCTTGCGG
>DATDKQ010000253.1:0-2903 GCA_036519915.1 Solirubrobacterales bacterium
GTGCTCATCGGGATCGAGCGCGACCTGCTCGACCACCCCGCCGACATGGTCCTGGTGCCGGGAGACGTCAACTCGACGATGGGCGCGGCGCTCGCCGCGACCAAGCTGCACGTGGCGGTCGCCCACATCGAGTCGGGGCTCCGCTCGGGCGACTGGGGAATGCCCGAGGAGGTAAACCGCGTGGTCACCGACCGGATCTCAGACCTTCTGCTCTGCACCTCCCAGGACGCAATCGAGAACCTGGCCGCCGAGGGGATCACCGGCGACGCCGTCCAGCTGGTCGGCAACACGATGATCGACAGCCTCTTCCGGCTGCTCGAAGGAGTCGATCGACCGGCTTTGCTGGAGAGGAACGGGCTCGAGGCGCGGCACTTCGTGCTGGTCACCCTGCACCGCCCGGCGCTGGTCGACGACCCGGAGCTGCTCGGGCCGACGATGGATGTCCTGGGCGAGCTCGGCGGGGAGATGCCGGTGATCTTTCCGGTTCATCCGCGGACCAGGTCCCGGCTCGAGGGAATGGGCTACTCGGCGACCGGCAAGGTGACCCTCGCCGAGCCGATGGACTACACCGACTTCATCGGCCTCGAGGCCGAGGCCCGGCTCGTGGTCACCGACTCGGGCGGGGTCCAGGAGGAGACAAGCGTCCTCGGCACTCCCTGCCTGACCTACCGGACCACCACCGAGCGGCCGGTGACGATCGAGCTCGGCACCAACGAGCTGATCGGCGTCGATCCCAAGGCGCTCCGCGAGGCCGCCGAGCGCGTGCTCGGCACCGATCCCCCGGCCGAACCGCCCCAGATCCCGCTCTGGGACGGCAAGGCCGGGCCGCGCGCCGCGGCGGCGATCGAGGGATATCTCGCCCAAAACAGATAAGCGGCAGGAGCGCGTCTGGGTGGCGCGAAAGGGCGGGGCATGCAGAGCGCAAGCAGAACGCTGGTCATGTCGCCGCCCGAGCTCTGGGAGCTGATCGACCAGCCCGACCGCATGCAGGGGCTGATGTGCGCCCTGGTCGGGCGCGCGACAGAGGTGACGGTCAATAAGAGAAGTCCAGAGTCCGTCCTGCGCTGGGAGGCGTCCGACGACGGCGCAGATGCCTGGATCGAGGTCGAGCTAGCTGAGAAGGGCTGGGGCACGAACGTCAAGCTCAAGGCCGAGAACGGCACAGAGCCGACCAAGATCGAGGGCTGGCTCGACGCCGTCCTCGAAGAGCTCGCAACGCCGCAGAAACGCCCCTTCGCCGGCGTGGGCCAACCGAGGGAGCCGAAACCGCCGCCCGAGCTCGCCGCCATTGAGCCGTCGGTGGAAGAGACGCCCGTGGCCGAGGCCCCCGTGGCCGAGACGCCCCCGGTCGAGACCCCCGCGGCCGAGGCCACCCCGCCTCCACCGCCGAAGAAGAAACGTCGCCGCTTCTTCGGCTTCTGACCGGGTCGGCCAGTCTGCGAGTGGGCTAGGACCGTGCCCTCCCGCGTATATGTGATCGAGCTCGAGCGCGCAGCCGGCCGTAGGCGCGACCCTCGGATTCCGTGGGTGTACGTGGGGTCGAGCGCGCGGACACCTGAGGAGCGCTTCGCGCAGCATCGCCGCGGCTACAAGTCGGCCCGCCTCGTCAAGCGCTACGCCCTTCGCCTGCGGCCCGACCTCTACGAGGACCTGGGGACGTTCAGGGGATCGAAGACCGCGTGCCGCGCCGAGACCGAGCGGGCCAGGGAGCTCGCGGCCTGTGGCTTCGTCGCCCACAGCGACGGTGTCTCCCACGGGAGGCGGTCAGGCGACTGGGAGGAGTGGAACGCCGAGCGGCTCGCCCCGGTCGTCTCACACGTCGACGCCGCGGCCGCCGAGCTCGCCGAGTCGTCGTTCAAGCCGCTGTCGGCGCTGCAGTGCGCCCAGCTGCTCCGGGGAGAGCTCGGCTTCTGGGTTGCCGACTACATCGATCAGCTCGACCCGCCTCCCTCCTATGGGCTCTTCGCGCACGTACAGCTCGACGCATTGAGGGAGCGGATCGAGTCCCAGCCACCGGATCCTTGAGTGCAATGATTTTTGGCGATGAAGGGGTTCGTCCTCGAGGACTTCGAAACTGAGCCGAGGCTCCGCGACGATCTGCCGGAGCCCGAGCCGGGCGATGGCGAGGTGACGGTCCGGGTCCGCGCATCGTCGGTCAATCCCATCGACAACGTGATCGCCGGCGGGATGATGCGCGACTACGCCGACTACCGGTTCCCGGTCATCCTCGGCCGAGACTTGGCGGGTGTCGTCGAGCGGGTCGGTACCGGCGTGGACTCCTTCGCGGCTGGGCAAGAAGTCTTCGGCTTCGCTCCGGCGACCGACCCGGATGTCCACGGCGGCTCCTGGACCGAGCTTTCTGCCGTCCCGGCCGGCCAAGCCGGCCGCAAGCCGGACGGCGTGGACTTCACGGCCGCCGGGGCCGCACCCGTCACCGGCCTGACGGCGATCGCGGGGCTCGCGGCCCTCGATCTGCAGGACGGCGAGAGCATCCTGATCATCGGCGCCACTGGCGGCGTCGGCAGCTTCGCGGTGCAACTCGCCAGGCGCGCAGGTGCCCACGTCATCGCTCCCGGCTTCCCGGAGGACGAGGGATTCCTGGTGGATCTGGGCGTCGACCATGTGATCCCCCGCGACGGCGATGTGGTCGCCCAGACCCGTGAGCTCGAGGATGGCGGCGTGGCCGCCCTGTTCGACACGGTCTCGCACTCGCCGGAGGAGTTCGAGGTCTACGCGGCTGCGCTCGCCGACGGCGGGCGCGCCGCCTCTCCGGTGAGGGCCGCCGGCGAGGGGCCCGGGCGGCACAACATCGGTGGATCCGCCGAGGGCGGCGCCCTGGAGACACTCGCCCAGCTCCTCGAGGAAGGCGGGCTGCGCGTGCCGATCCAGCGCACCTATGGCCT
>DATDKQ010000254.1:0-4290 GCA_036519915.1 Solirubrobacterales bacterium
GGCATGGAGAGAAGCATGGACTTCGTGGTCGAGGGGCGGCTGCTCACGGACGTCGGCGGCACGATCGGGGCGAGCGTGCTCTCCACCCCGGGAATGATCGGGATGATCGAGGGGAACGCCGCGGCGCTTGCCTTCGAGAACCTCGACGACGGCAAGGCCACGGTCGGGTTCGAGGTCTGCGTCAAGCATGTCGCGGCCGCCGCCGAGGGCCAGACCTGCACGACCCACGCGAAGTTGCGCGAGGTAGCCGATGGGCGCAAGCTGCGCTTCGACGTCGAGGTCAAGGAGGGCGACCGCACGGTCGGGGTCGGAACGCATGAGCGCCGCGTGATCGAGGTCGGCTCGGTGACCGGCGACCAGGGCTGAGCACCTTCGGGCTAGGCTGAAAGCCATGGCCGAGGCGCTGCCTCAATCCGTCCGGATCCGCGAGGTCGGGCCCCGGGACGGCTTCCAGAACGAGCCCGAGGTGGTCCCGACAGAGGAAAAGGTGCGCCTCATCGGATTGCTCGGAGGGACCGGGCTGACCCGGATCGAGCTCACCTCCTTCGTGCGCCCGGATGTCGTCCCACAGCTGGCCGACGCCGCCGAGGTTCTGACACGGTTCGAGCCGGTCGAGGGGGTCGCGTACTCGGTCCTGATCCCGAACCGGAAGGGCCTGGAGAACGCGCTCGAGTTCCGCGATCGCTTTCAGGAGGCCAACTTCTTCCTCTCCGCATCGGAGACCCACAACCGGAAGAACGTGAACCGAACGACCGCGGAGTCGCTCGCCGACCTGGAGGGAACGATCGGCGCCGCGCGCGAGGCTGGGCTCCGCTGCGAGGGAGTGATCTCAACCAGCTTTGGGTGCCCCTACGAGGGCGAGGTGCCGGCGGAGCGTGTCTTCGAGATCGCCGAGCGGCTCGAGGGGTTCGGCTGCGAGGAGATCGCGTTCGGTGACACGACCGGCATGGCGAATCCGCGCCAGGTCGGGGAGTTCTTCGCGGCCGCGCGGGAGCGCCTCCCCGGCGCGGAGCTCACCGCCCACTTCCACAACACCCGTGGCCAGGGGCTGGCGAACGTGCTCGCCGCCCTTGAGCAGGGGATCGACTCGTTCGAGAGCTCCTTCGGCGAGCTCGGCGGATGCCCGGTTCCGCCGGGGTCCACCGGGAACATCTCGACCGAGGACGTGGTCTCGATGCTGGAGGAGATGGATGTCGCAACCGGCGTAGACCTGGCCAAGTTGATCGCCGCGTCGACCGAAGCCCAGAAGGTTCTCGGCCGCCCGCTCGGAGCACACCTGCTCACCGCCGGCCCTGTGGACTGGCACCGATAGGGTGCGCGTATGAAGAGCGACCAATTCCGCCAGGCTGCGGAGGCAAAGGACTTCTCGGCAATGGACGAGCTCTTTGCCGAGGACGTCGTCTTCCGCAGCCCGGTCGTCTACAAGCCCTACGAGGGGCGGGATGCGGTGGCGATGCTGCTCGGGGCCGTCGTCCAGGTGTTCGAGGACTTTCGCTACACGGACCAGGTCGAGACGGGTGACGCCGCCGCCCTCGCCTTCAGCGCCCGGGTCGGCGAGCGCGAGCTGGATGGGATCGACTTCCTCCACTTCAACTCCGAGGGACGCGTCGACCGGATGGCCGTGTATGTCCGGCCGATGAGCGGGGTCAACGCGCTCGCCGAGGCGATGCAGCGGAAGCTCGAGGAGGCCTCCGCGGCCTGACGCCCTCTGCGGGCTACCTGCAGGTATCCCCGGAGCAGGTGCGTAGTCGCTCCAGGTCGGCCTTCAGCGACGCCTTCAGGCTCGCGAGCCCTGGATCCGAGTCCACGCTGGTCAGCTGGTAGGGGTCGTCGTCGAGGTTGTAGAGCTCCTCGTCCCCGTTCGAGTAGAGGTTGTAGGACCAGGGGCCGCGCCGGATCCCGTAGATGTCTAGTTCGACGCTCTCGAAGAGGATGGAGCGGTTGTTCGCGACGTTGGGATCACGGGTTAGAGGCAGCAGGTCGATCCCGTCCATCACCCGTCCGGGCCGCGCCTCCGTGATGGCTGCAATCGTCGGGGCGAGGTCGATGTTGGCGACCAGCTGGTCGCGGGTGGTGTTCTGCGGTACTCCCGGGCCCCGGATGATCAGCGGAACCCGCTCTCCCTCCTCGTAGAGGTAGTCCTTGAACTCGATCCGGTGCGCGCCGAGCTCGAGGCCGTTGTCGGACGTGAAGATGAAGAAGGTCTTGCGCTTGTCCCCGTATTTACGGACCAGGTTGACGATGCTCCTCACCTCGTCGTCGACGGAGAGCAGGCTCTCCAGCCGGCCGCGGTACCGGCGGTCGATGTCGGCCTTGTCCTGGTCGCTGAGACGGGGGATGTCGCGGATCTGCTTCGGCTTGTCGGAGACGTTCGGCTCGTCGAAGTTCGGCGACTGGGGTGCCGGGATGTCGCCGAAGTGCCCCAGATAACGCGGTGCGGGCTCCGGATCCCGCGTCGACCAGACCGGGGTGCCCTTCTCGCCGTGGGGGTTGTTGGGGTTGTAGTAGAGGAAGAACGGCTTGGGGCTTGGCGCCCAGGCCTTGACCAGTCCGTTCACCTTGGCGCCCAGGACGTAGTCGATGTAGTTGGCGGGCTTGCGGGGGTAGTTGCGGACTTTGCCGTTCTCGTTGAGCTTGAAGCCGTAGCGCTTCTGCTCTGTCCCCCCGGTGAGCCCGAACCACTGCCTCCAGCCCGGGGGGACCTGCCGGGGGTCCACCACGCCGTAGCCGTTCAGGTACTTGCCGACCATCGCCGTGCGGTACTTCGCGCGCTTCAGCCAGACCGCGAGCGTGTTCGCGCTGTCAAGGTCGGTGAAGCGCTGGTCGGTGAGGACGCCGTGGTTGTGCGCGTATTGGCCGGTGAGCTGCGTGGCGCGAGACGGGCAGCAGAGGGGGTAGCTCACGTAGCTGTTGCGAAAGGTGGTGCCGCGTGCGCCGAGCAGGGCGAGGGTGTGCCTCATCACGAACATGTCCGAGACGTTCATGTCGTCGGTGTTGATCAGGACCACGTTGGGCCGCTTCTGGCGCGCGTTCTTCCGCCGCAGCTCCGCACGCTTCTGTCTCCGTTGGTCGCCGGCCGCCTGGCACTTCGCATCGCAGCTCGCGGCAGTGCGCGCGTTCGTGGCGGCGCTCGCCAGGGCGGGGCGCGCCGAAGTTTCGAGGCCGGCCGCGAGTGCCCAGGCAAGGACGGCGGCCGCTGTGACGGCAAGGGAAAACGCCAGTCTGTGTGACCTCCCGCTGGTCATCGGACCTGAAACCCGCGACCCCCCGAGTGGTTGCGGCCCCGCGGAGCCGGGAAGAGTAGAGGAACGTATGCTCCCGCCCGACTTCATTGGACGAGTCGCGCTGACGCGCGCCCTCGCATAAACATCGGAGGACTAGCGAATATGGCCATCAGCAAGGTCGGCGTCGTGGGCTGCGGGCTCATGGGCCACGGGATCTCTCAGATCTGCGCCCAGGCGGGCTGGGATGTGGTCGTGGTGGACCTCGATCAGGCGGCGCTCGACAAGGGCATGGCCAAGATCGAGAAGCAGCTCGGCCGAGCGGTCGAGAAGGACAGGATGGAGCAGTCCGAGGCGGACGCTGTGCTGGGACGCATCAGTCCAACCCTCGACTACGCGGACCTTGCGGACTCGGACCTCCTGATCGAGGCGATCACCGAGGACCTCGACCGCAAGGTCGAGATGTGGGGTCAGCTGGACGGCATCCTCAAGGACGACGCCTACCTGGCCACGAACACCTCCTCGCTGCCGGTCACCACACAGGCCGAGGCGACCAAGCGTCCCGAGCGGATGATCGGGTTGCACTTCTTCAATCCGCCACAGGTGATGCCGCTGCTCGAGGTGGTTCGCGCCGAGAGGTCCGGGGACGATGCGGTGGACCTCGGGTTCGAGGTGGGGGACAAGCTCGGGAAGACGACGGTGGCGGCGAACGACAATCGCGGCTTCATCGTCAACCGGCTGCTGGTCCCCTACATGCTGGACGCGATCCGTGCCCACGAGCAGGGCGTCGGGTCGATCCAGGACATCGACACCGGCATGATGGCCGGCGCCAGCCACCCGATGGGTCCGCTGACGCTTGCGGACTTCGTCGGACTCGACACACTGGCGGCGATTGCCGACGTGATGACCGACGCCTACGGCGAGGAGCGCTTCGCGGCGCCGGACACGCTCAAGAAGATGGTCTCGGCCGGGGACTTCGGGCGGAAGTCGGGCCGCGGGTTCTACGATTACTCCGGCGATCAGCCCGTCCCGGTCGATTCCGGGAGCTAGGCCAGCTCAAGGAGGGTTC
>DATDKQ010000255.1:0-3230 GCA_036519915.1 Solirubrobacterales bacterium
CCGGATCCCGATCGCCATCGGCCAGTAGTCCCCCTTGGAGACCAGGTGGATCGTCGCCCTCATCAGGGTTCCCTGGGCGACCGAGGGCCGTTCGAGCGCCCTGTCCAGCTGCTCTCGCTCGAAGCCCTCGATCCGGGTCCAGAGCCCGATGTACATCGAGGGCGCGTACTGGGCCTGCAGCCCGCCCATCCGCTCGAGGACCTTGGGGACGGAGGCGCCACTCCGCTCGAGCAGCAGCTGGCGCCCGAGCAGGGCGCGATTGAGCTGCGTCTCGGTCAGGGTCCGTTCCTGGGCCATGGGCGCAGGCTATTGAGCATTGAACGCCCGCCTCTGCCCCGTTTAGCCATGCACGATTTGCAGGCATTTCGACCGTCCGGTGAAAACGCCCCGCCCGTTTTCCGACAGGCGTCCAAAGAATGGCCGCGAGAGCGCTCATACCGTGCTACCCGACGCAAAACGCGACCGCCGCAGGCTGCCTCGGCGGCATGGAAAGGAAGGGAAATGAGTCGAAAGTTGCTCTGGGCCTTGGCCCTTGCAGGGGTTTTGGTGCTCGCGCTGCCAACCGCGGCGTTCGCCCAGGACCCGACGCTCGACGACACGATCTCGTCGCTCAACACGCTCTGGGTCGTGATCGCCGGCGTCCTCGTGATGTTCATGCAGGCGGGGTTCGTCCTGCTCGAAATCGGGTTCTCGCGGATGAAGAACGCGGGAGCGGGGGTCGCCAAGATCCTGGTCAACTACTCGATCGCCTCCATCGCCTACTGGGCGGTGGGATTCGCGCTCGCCTTCGGCGGCGCCGGTGCGATCGCCGGCACCCACGGGTTCTTCCTCAACGTGAGCGGAGATCCCGCACAAGCCGCCTCACAGATCCCGCTGCTGGGCGTGGTCAACATCAGCCCGGCGGCGCTCCTGTTCTTCCAGTTCGTCTTCTGCGCCGTCTCGCTGGCGATCATCTGGGGAACGACGTTGGAGCGGATCAAGTTCGCCGCCTACGTGATCTACGCGGTGATCTTCAGCGCGTTGATCTACCCGATCATCAGCCACTGGATCTTCGGTGGTGGCTGGCTGCAGGCCAACCTCGGCATGCAGGACTTCGCCGGATCAACTGTGGTCCATCTGATCGGCGCAACGGGAGCCCTGGCCGCCCTGCTGCTGCTCGGCGCGCGTCGCGGGAAGTACGGACGTGACGGCAAGCCGCGGGCGATCCCGGGGCACTCGATGCCGCTCGTTGGGCTCGGAGTGCTGATCCTGTGGCTCGGCTGGTTCGGCTTCAACCCCGGCTCTACGCTCGGCGCGCTCGGCAATCGGTTCGCCGAGGTGGCTCTGGTAACCAACCTGGCGGCCGCCGCCGGCGTCATTACCGCCGTATCGACGATGTACCTGATGCGGAAGACCATCGACATCGGCATGGCCGGCAACGGCGCGATCGCGGGACTCGTCGCGATCACCGCTCCCTCCGGCTACGTCGAGTTCTGGGCCGCGCCGATCATCGGTGCGATTGCGGGAGTCGTCGTGGTGTTCGGCGTCCTCACCATCGACAAGTACCTCGATGACCCGGTCGGTGCGCTCTCGGCGCACGGGCTGGCCGGAATCGTGGGCACGCTCTGCTGCGGGATCTTCACCTCCCCGCGGCTGGCCGAGCTCAACGGCGTCGGCGACGCGGGCCTCTGGTACAGCGGCAGCTTCCACCAGCTGGGCGTTCAGGCCCTCGGCATTCTGGTGGCGTTCGTGTCCGTGTTCGTGGTCTCATACATCGTGTTCTACGCGATCAAGCACACGATCGGTCTCCGCGTGACGCCCGAGGAAGAGGACGCCGGGCTCGACATCTCCGAGCACGGCATGTACGGATACCCGGAGCAGTTCATCCCGCAGCCCGAGTACCCGGGTGCGGCGAGCGGGCCCCTGCCCGTTGGCCAGCCCGCCCTCGGGACCACGGCGATGACCGCGGACGCCAACGCCAAGTGAGGAGGTGAACATGAAGAAGATCGAGGCATTCATCCGACACGAGGCGTTCGAGCCGATCCGGACCGAGCTGCTCGACAGGGGGTTCCCCTCCCTGTCGATCGGCGAGGTGAAGGGATCCGGGCGTCAGAAGGGCGTGGTCGAGACCTATCGCGGCTCGAGTCTGACCGTCAACGTGCGACCGAAGCTGAAGGTGGAGGTCGTGGTCGAGGACAAGGACAAGGGCCTGGTGGTCGAGACGATCCTGAAACACGCCCGCACGGGCGACGTCGGGGACGGGAAGATCTTCGTCCTGCCGGTGGAGGAGGCGATTCGCATCCGCACCGGTGAGGAGGGAGAGACGGTGCTGCAGGCGCACCAGGAGGAAGAGATTCCCGCCTAGACGCAAGAAACCGTTGGAGCATTCGGGGCCGGGCCATTCGCCCGGCCCCGCTGCGTTCCGGCCCGATTCGGCGTGAACGCGCGCTGGCTCGGCGGGATTCGAGGGTCAATACCCTTTCCTGGATGAGAATCGACGAGATCCTCGCTTCCTCGCGGCCGGTCTTCTCGGTCGAGTTCTTCCCCCCCAAGACGGAGGAGGGCCGCGAGACGCTGTTCGAGACGGTCGACGTGCTCCGCGAGCTCGGGCCGAGCTTCTTCTCGGTCACCTACGGAGCCGGCGGGGCGACGCGCGAGGGGACCGTTGAGATCACCCGCGAGATCCGTGACGAACACGGCGTGGAGGCGATGGCCCACCTGAGCTGCGTGGGCGAGACCAAGGAGACCCTGCGGGAGACCGTTGAGGAGATCGCCGACGCCGGGATCGAGAACATCCTGGCGCTGCGCGGGGACCCGCCGCGCGGCAAGACGGACTTCGAACAGCCCGAGGGAGGCCTCGGCAGCGCGGCCGAGCTCACGGCGATGATCAATGAGACGCATCCCGATGTCGCGATCGGGGGCGCCTGCTTCCCGGAAGTGCACCCGGAAGCGGCCAACCTGGAGGCGGACATCGCCTACCTGAAGACCAAGGTGGACAACGGCGCGAGCTTTCTGATCACCCAGCTCTTCTATGACAACCGGTCGTACTTCGACTTCGTCCCGGCGGCGCGGGCAGCCGGTATCGAGGTGCCGGTCATCCCGGGCATCATGCCTATGACGCGCCACAAGCAGATCGCCCGAATTGCGGAGCTCTGCGAGGCAAGGATTCCGGACCCGCTCTCGGATGCAATGGAGGCCGCCGATGGGAACGAACAGGCGGAGTTCGGGATCGGAGTCGCCTATGCGGCCCA
>DATDKQ010000256.1:0-2929 GCA_036519915.1 Solirubrobacterales bacterium
CGTTCACCGCACCACCGCTGTTCGCGAACAGGTCGACCGGTCCGCCCCCGAGCTCGGCGATGATCCGATGCACGTCGGCGGCGTGCTCCTCGGGCGTCGGCGGGATCGCCGGCTCGGTCAGCTCGCTGCGCTCGCTTCCGCGGGGGTCGTAGGTCACCACGGTGCGGTCGGTGAAGTGTCCGGCCAGGGTGCCGAAGCCGGCCGCCCCCATGGGTGAGGCGATCAGGAACAGGATCGGCTCGGTGCTCTCGTCGTTGCGCCGGAGGTCGTAGGTCAGTCTCGCGCCGGGGACCTCGAGCGTTTCGGTGGTTGGCGCGGTTGCGGTTGCGGTCACGGTTCTCTCCTTGATGGTGATCAGCTGGTCTTGCGGTAGGTGATCGGGAAGTCGAGCTCCCAGACGATGCCGTCGGGTGACGACTCCCAGCGGCCCTCGATCGTCCGGCCGTCGTCGAGGAACGCGCCCACAAAGCGTTGGTGGAAGTCGGGGGCGGCCCGCTCGAGCCGCCACTCGTGGTCGGTCACCCTCCCGCGGTAGATCCGGAAGACGCCCCGGTCGTCAGCGTAGAGCTGGGTGACCTCGAAGGTCGTGTCGTCGAGGCCCATGACCGACTGTGTCGACACCGGGGCGTTCTCGACCCATCCCGGGTCGGTCCAATCCGCGTGCGAGCGCTCGAGGAGGAAGGCTCCGTCCTCGATCCACTCGAACGTCGCGCGTCCGCGCCCTATCGACCGGCCCTCGACGAATGGCTCGAACTCCCAGGTGCCGACGAGGCGCTCGAGCGGCGAGTCAGCCATTCGGTCAGGTCCCCGGCGCGGCGATTTGGGCGACGGCGTCATCGGCGAGGATCGCGTCGATCTGGCCCACGGCCTCTGTCAGCCCCTCCTCCATGCCGAAGGCCATGAGCTGCTCCATCGCCTCGGTGCTGGGGAAGGTGCTGATGATCGACATCCGGGTACGGCCTGCCCCGATCTCCTCGATCGTGACGCGGAACTGGTTCATCGGCAGGTCGGTGTTCGGCGAGCCATCCTCGTTGGCGAAACCGTCGCTGACGACGAGGGAGCGCGGGGGATCCACTTCCTCGACGTTCCAGTAGGCGTGCGGCTGATCGCCGTCCGGCCCGGTCATGTGGTACTCCACGCGGCCGCCGGGCGTCAGCTCATGCTTGGTGACGGTGGCGGGGTAGGTGGGCGGGCCCCACCAGCGCTCGAGCTGGCGCGGATCGGCCCACAGCTGCCAGACGCGCTGAGGGGAGGCGTCGAACTCTGCGTCGAGAGTCAAGCTCAACGCCTGCGGGTCCTTGCGGACGGCGGTCACGGTCATCGGTCTCTCTCCCTGGTGGTCTCGTTGACGAGCTCGGTCATGCGGTTGATGCGGCCGCGCCACAGCTCCTCGTACTGGTCGAGCAGGCGACGCGCGACGCGCACCCCCTCGAGGTTGGTACGGACGACCTTTCGCCGCCCGATGCGCTGCTTGGTGACCAAGCCGGCCCGCTCGAGGATGGCGACGTGCTTCTGCACCGCAGCGAAGCTCATCGGGTAGTAGCTGGCCAGCTCGGCGACGCCCTCCTCGCCGCCGATCGCGCGGCGCACGATGTCGCGGCGGGTGTGGTCCGCCAGCGCGCCGAACATGCGGTCGAAGTCGGGAGGGGCGATCTGCATACATACAACCATACGGTTGTATCACTGGGTGTCAAGCCTCTGACGTCAGCCTTCGGTATCCGCGGTACCACTTCGGCAGGCGGGATGGCGTTGCTCAGCGCCTCCGCCGGCACGCCCGTGGTTCGCCTGATCGTCGAGGTGAAGACTCGCAGTCCAGAGCTCCGATGGTTGAGTTGGTTACAGCTCTTTATCGATGACCTCAATTGCGGCGAAAAGCGTACCTTGCAGGTGACGCCGTCGGGAAGGTGGACGGATGGGCAGCTACGTGCTGGGTTTCCAGGAGATCGACCAGACGCAGGTCGCAATCGTTGGCGGCAAGGGCGCGCACCTAGGGGAGCTTTCGCGGATCGAAGGCATCCGGGTGCCGGCTGGCTTCTGCGTAACGACGGACGCCTTCCGGCGGATCATGGCGGAAGCGCCGTCCATCGACGAATGGCTCGATCGGCTGTCGCGCCTGAACCCGGACGACCGGGAGGCGGTCCGCACGCTCAGCGCGGAGATCCGACAAACCATCGAAGGGATCGCCATCCCTGACGATCTCGCGCGGGCGATCACCCGCGCGCTCGCCCGGCTCGGCGAGCACGCCGCCTACGCGGTCCGCTCCAGCGCGACGGCAGAGGACCTGCCGACGGCATCCTTCGCCGGCCAGCAGGACACCTACCTGAACATCGTGGGTCCGGCGGCGATCCTCCAGCACATCAGCCGATGCTGGGCTTCGCTGTTCACCCAGCGGGCCGTCACCTACCGCCAGCGGAACGGCATCGACCACCGTACGGTCCACATGGCCGTGGTCGTGCAGCAGATGGTCTTCTCGCAGGCGGCCGGCATCCTGTTCACGGCCGACCCCATCTCGGGCAACCGGAAGGTTGCCGCCGTCGAGGCCAGCTTCGGCCTCGGTGAGGCCCTGGTCTCCGGCCTGGTGAACGCGGACGCCTACAAGGTCCGCGACGGCGAGATCGTCGCCAAAGCGGTCGCCACCAAGCAGCTCGCCATCCACGCCTCGCCGGCAGGCGGGACGCAGGAACAGGCGATCGACCCGGAGCGGCAGGACCAGCCGGCGCTGACTGATGCGCAGGTCCTACGGCTCGCGGAGCTCGGCCGAGGGATAGAAACGCACTTCGGCCGCCCGCAGGACATCGAATGGTGCCTGGTCGACGACGGCTTCCAGATCGTCCAGAGCCGGCCGATCACGACGCTGTTCCCCATCCCCGAGTCCGGAGACCGGGAGAACCATGTCTACGTCTCCGTCGGTCATCAGCAGATGATGACC
>DATDKQ010000257.1:0-5576 GCA_036519915.1 Solirubrobacterales bacterium
CTCCGAGCTCAGCTGGGCAGAGGCCTTCCTGCTCGGCTCGGTGCTCTCCGCCACGGACCCCGTCGTCACCTCCGCGGTGGTCACGTCACAGCGGGTGCCCTCGGCGGTGCGGCACGCCCTCAACCTCGAGTCCGGGCTCAACGATGGTCTGGCGCTCCCCTTCGTCCTCTTCTTCATCATCCTGGCCTCGCCCGGTGGTGACGCGGGGGGCGAGGCGGCCAAGCTGGTCGGGGAGGCGGCCTTCGGCGCGGTTCTCGGATTCCTGATCGGCCTTGGCGCCGGCCGCCTCACCCACCATCTACCCGGGGGCGGGATCGAGCGGCGCTACGAGGGGATCTACGCGCTGGGAGTGGGCCTGCTCACCTACGGCCTTGCTGACGTCACAGTGGGCAACGGCCTGATCGCCGCCTTCGTCTGCGGGATCTCTCTGGCAGTGGCAGAGCGGGACATCGCGGACGACTTCGTGGTCTTCAGCGAAAACGTCAGCTCGATCCTCCAGGTGCTCACCTTCTTCGCCTTCGGGGGGCTGATCGTCGCGACCGGGTATCACGAGGACATCCCTCTGCTGGTCGTCTTCATCGCGTTCGCCCTCGCGATCGCGCGCCCCGTTGCGATCACCATCTCCTTCTTCCGAGTCGGGCTGCCCGCGCCGCACCGCGCCTTCATCGCCTGGTTCGGGCCAAAGGGGGTGGCGGGAATCCTGTTCGCCGAGCTGGTCCTCAACTCCGATGTCAGCGACGCCAACCTGATTTTCGAGACGGCGGCGTTCGTGATCCTCGTCTCGATCGTCGTCCACGGGCTCACCGACACCCTGGGAGCGCGGTGGATCGAGGGGCGAATCTCCTCAGCTAGACGCTGAGGAGCTTCTTCTTCTCCTCGCGGAACTCGGCCTGCGTGAGCACGCCCTTCTCCTTGAGCTCCCCGAGCCGCTCGAGGCGGTCGAGCCTGGCGTCGTCTGGATCCTTCTCCCCGTCCGAGAGGCCCTTGACCGCCGATCCGATCCTGCGCCCGGTCTCGGAGGTGGCCCGCTGGGCGCGCTCCCGCATCGACCGCATCCAGTCCCCTCGCTGTGCGCCGGGGAACTCGATGAGCGTCTTTCGCCTGAGCGCCTCGATGCCGACCCCCGCGAGGGCGATCAACAGCAGGGTCAGCACCAGCTGGCGGAACCCATCGGGCGGCCACACGATCAACCCGATCAGGGCCGCCGCGCCGAAGATCGACCAGACGAGCTCACGTCGATCCCGAAGCGGCGGCGCGAGCGCCCGCCGGACGCCGACGGCGTAACCGGATGGCGATGCCAGGAAGGCGGCGAGCACGAAGAGGACGCCGTAAATGATCACGGTGATCGCGATGCTGTGCAGGAGCGAGGTCCCGATGTCCCAGGCGTGCTTCGCCGGCTCGTTCGCGGCTTCGGTATTCGCCAGAGAGTCGACGAAGAGACCCTTGAGAGCGCCGCGCACTGCGATCGCGCCCAGCCCCGCGGCCATCAGGCCCAGGCCGTACGCGAGCAGGACCATCCAGCGGCGACCCTTCGCCAGATAGACCGCGAGGCCGAAGAAGGCCACGCTCCCGAAGGTGAAGAACCAGGAGAGCCCCTCGATGAGCTTGGTGACCGTCCGGGCGGTGTCGAGATTCTTCGAGTCGGCGACCTCGAGCTGTCCGACATCCGGGGGGAGCTTCTGATTGAGCTGTTTCTTCAGCCCGATGCGGTCGGCCAGCTGCAGGACCAGCGGCCGGAGGTTGAGGACGACCTTGCCGTTCTGGCTCGAGACGACCTCGTTGTTCCCCTTCAGGATCGAGACCAGCTGGGCGTGCGCGATCCGGTTCGCGTCCTTCCACGCCTGCTGGATCCTCGGCGACTGGATCGCCTGTTCCGCTGCCCGCGTGGCGAACTGGCGCACCCCGGCGGCCAGGGGAGCCGAGAACTGCTGCACATCCTTCGGCAGGCGCTGCTTGATGACCGCGGAGACGTCGACGTTGGCGTAGAGCTGGTCGACGCTGTAGCTCGCCACGGCGTCCGAGATGGTCTTGTCCTCGAGGAGCTTGCCGCTGGTGTCGACCCACCGGTCGGTGTTGAGCGCCTGCCGGTCGATCCAGCTGGTGAAGATCGCAAGGAAGGCGAGGATCGAGGCGAAGACGACGAGGATCCGCACCTTGATCCGGTGCCGAGTCTCGGGCGGATCCGTCGAGGCCATGGCGCCCTCGAAGCTAGCGCCGGGGAGGCGACATCAGCGCAAGGACTCAGTCAGCTCCCTGGGCGTCCCTGATCGCGCTCTGAGCCTCGGCGATGCCGGCACCAGTGAGCTCCCGGTAGCGCTTCACGGCCTGGGCATCGTTCCCCTTCGCCAGGAGGTCCTGGATCTCGGGGTCCTGTGTGGCATCGGCTTCGTCGCCGCCTCGTGGCTTTAGGTCGAGGTGCTCGAAAAGCTGCTCGAGGCGCGACTCGACCAGCGCCAGTCGCTCCTGGAGCTCGAGCAGCTGCCGGTCGACGGCCATTCGCTCAGGCGGCTACGGGCTCGGCGAGGCGCTGCTCGACCCACTCGGTCGAGGCGATGTGCTTGCTCATACCGAGCTGCTTCGGCTCGAAGCCGAGGGCGAGGCCGACGAGCTGCGGGAGATGGAGCACCGCGAGCCCGAGCTCGCGGTTCACGGCCTTGGCCGCCTCCGGCTGCTGCAGATCGAGGTTGAGGTGGCAGAGCGGGCAGGGGGTGACCAGGCAGTCGGCGTCCGCGTCGATGGCGTCGCCGATGTGCGTGCCGGCCTGCCTCAGCGAGACCTCGCGGGCCATCGTGATGAGAGGAAAGCCGCAGCACTTGCGGGCGCCGTCGTACTGGACGACCTCGCCCCCCAGTGCCTCGATCAGGCGGTCGAGATAGAGATCCCGCTCGGGGTGATCCTCGTAGCCGAGCCGGTGCTTCGGCCGGAGGATGTAGCAGCCGTAGAAGGGGCCGACGCGGAGGCCATTGAGCGGGCGGGTCACCTGCTCGGCGAGGCGGTCCAGCCCATAGTCCTCGGCGAGAACCCAGAGGAAGTTCTTGTTGGAGAAGCCCTCGGGGTCGTAGGCCAACCCCTCCTCGGCGAGCGTCTCGTTGATGTGCGAGCGGTACTCGGAGTCGCGCAGCCGCTGCTGGCACTCGGACTGGGCGCCCTGGCAGGTCGAGCAGATGTTCATCATCGGCAGGCCGGTCTGCTGGGCGAGCGCGAAGGTACGGGCGTTGAGCGTGTCGGCGAGCTCCTGGTTGTGCTCGGCGATCACGCCGGCGCCGCAGCAGTTGGCGCGGTCGAGCTCGACCAGCTCGATGCCGAGGCGATCGGCGACGAGCGCCATCGAGCCGTGGAGCTCCGGCGTGAAGCCGCGGGAGACGCAGCCCGGCCAATACGCGAGCTTCAAATCGGTCATTCCGTTCCCACCTCGTCCGGCTCCGGGTCGCCGGCCTCGGCCTCGTCGCCCTCCTCGCCGCGTATGTAGAGGTTGAGCTCCACCTGGTGGTCCTCGGCGTGGGCGTAGATCCGCTTGACGTGGTCCTGCGCGTCGCCCGGCAGCTTGTGGTGGACGCCGGGGATCAGTTTGGGCAGCGAGCGCATCTTGCCGGTGCGGATGCCGCGCACGGCGGTCGGCAGCGACACAAGCAGCCCCTTGATCGCACCGTGCTTCGGCATCAGCTTGCCCTTGATCCCGGGGGCGAAGGACTCCTGCTGGAGCGCGGCTTCGTCGAGCGTGCCCTTCTTCTCGATGATCTTGGTGAAGGCCTCCATGTGGTTGCGGCCGTGGTTCTGATCCTCGATGTCCTCTTCGTCGGCCGCGCGCCGCAGCCGCATGATCTGGTCCATGGGCGCCACCCCCTTGGGGCAGGCGTCGATGCATGAGAAGCAGTGGGTGCAGTCGTAGATCCCGTGCGGGTCCTGCGCCAGGTCGTGGAGGCGCTCTCTGGTCTCCGCGTCGCGTGGGTCGCCGACGAAGCGGTAGGCCTTGGCGAGTGCCGCGGGCCCGATGAAGTCGGGGTCGGCCTCCATCGAGAGGCAGGCGGAGACGCAGGCACCGCATTGGATGCAGGCCATCGACTGGGTGACGTCGATCATCGACTCGGGCGGAACGATGTACTCGCGCTCGGGCGGGTCGCCCTCCGGCAGGAGCCACGGGGTGACCCGGCGGATCTTGGTCCAGTGAGTCGACTCCATGTCGGTGACCAGATCCTTGATCACGGGCATGTTCCCCATCGGCTCGACGACGATCGGTTCGCCACCGCCGTTGTTCCTGTTGGCGTACTCGGACGCCTCGCCGATCATCGTCTTGCAGGCGAGGCCGGACTGGCCATTGATCTTCATCCCGCACGAGCCGCAGATCGCGGCGCGGCAGGAGCAGCGGACGGCCAGCGAGCCGTCGTCACGGTCCTTTGCCTGCAACAGCCCGTCGAGGACGGAGAGCGTGGGGTCGAGGTCGACGTCGAAGCTCTCCCAGTAGGGGCCCTCGGCCTCCTCGGGCTGGAATCGCCTCACCTTGAGAGTGAAGTCAGCCATCTCCATCAACCCTACTCATCTAGTAGGTCCGCTCCTGCGGCTCCCACTGGGTGATGGTCACGTCGGAGTAGCTGATCTCGGGCCCGTCGTCGGTCCGGGCCAGGTCGATGTGCTTCAGCCACTCCCCGTCATTGCGCTCGGGGAAGTCCGTGCGGAACTGGGCGCCGCGGCTCTCGGTGCGGTGGATCGCCGCGACGCAGGTGCACTCGGCGCAGTCGATCATGTAGCCGAGCTCGATCGCGCCGAGAACGTCCTGGTTGAAGACTGCGCCCTTGTCGTCGATGTAGCAGGTTTCCGCTTCCTCCTTGAGGCGCCTGACCGTCTCGAGCGCGGTGTTGAGGCCCTCGGCGTCGCGGAAGACGGCCACGTGCTTGTCCATCGTGTCGCCGAGCTCGCGGCGGATCTCGGAGACTCGGCGACCCGAGCCCTTCTCCCGGCTCATGATCTCGGCGATCGTCGCCTCCTCGGCGTCCTGCGCGGCGTGTGGGGTGTGACCCGGCTCTCGGCCCTTGGAGCGCTCGGCGGCGTCGACCCCGGAGCGCCGGCCGAAGATCAGGGTGTCGAGAAGCGAGTTGGCACCGAGCCGGTTGCCGCCGTGGACCGAGACGCAGGCGACCTCGCCGGCGGCGTAGAGGCCCGGGACGTTCGTGCGCCCCTCGGTGTCCGTCTTCACGCCGCCCATCGTGTAGTGGTTGCCCGGCTTGATGTGGATCGGCTCCTTGGTGATGTCCACTCCGGCGAAGTCGCGGCCCACCAGGACGATCTCGCGCAGCGCCTCGTGGATCCGCTTGCGCGGCACCACCGTGATGTCCAGGGCGACGGTGCCGTCCGGGAAGCCGCGGCCCTCCTGTAACTCCGTCTGCTCGGCGCGGGAGACGACGTCGCGGGAGGCGAGCTCCATCTTGTTGGGGGCGTATTTCTCCATGAACCGCTCGCCGTTGGCGTTCAGCAGGTGCGCCCCCTCGCCCCGCGCGCCCTCGGTGATCAGGAAGCCCTTGCCGGCCAGCGTGGTCGGGTGGTACTGGACCATCTCCATGTCCATCAGCTTCGCCCCGACG
>DATDKQ010000258.1:0-2047 GCA_036519915.1 Solirubrobacterales bacterium
GCCGCGCGGCTGAGATCCCCGAACTCCGTCTCGGTGAGCTCGACCGATGCCGAGGCGATGTTCTCCTCGAGATGCTCGAGCGACGAGGTGCCGGGGATCGGAACCATCAAGGGCGAGCGCTGCAGCAGCCAGGCGATCGCGATCTGTGCGCGGGTCAGCCCATGTGCGAACGCAACGTCGGTCAGACGTCCAACGCCGCGGGTCAGCTCGCCGAACGCAAGCGGAAACCACGGCAGAAAGGCGATCCCGTCCCGCTCGCAGGCTTCGAGGGCGCCTTCCGAGTGGCGGTCGGCGAGGTTGTAGCGGTTTTGCACGGACACGATCGGGACGATCTCGCGGGCCCGGGCGAGCTGGCGAGCATCGACGTTGGAGAGACCGACGTGCTGGATCTTGCCCTCCTGGCGGAGCTCGGCGAGCGTGCCGACGGACTCCTCGAGCGGTACCGATGGATCCACGGAGTGCAGCTGGTAGAGGTCGATCCGCTCGACCCGCAGGCGGCGCAAGCTGCCCTCGCAGGCGGCCCGCAAGCTGTCCGGCCGCCCGTCCTGAAGCCATTCACCCCGCCGCACGTGAGTGAGACCGCCCTTGGTCGCGATCACGAGTTCGTCCGGATAGGGATGCAACGCTTCGGCGATCTGGCGCTCGTTGATCTCCGGGCCGTACGAGTCCGCGGTGTCGATGAAGTTGACGCCGAGCTCGACGGCTCGGCGCAGCACCGCCTTCGCGTTCTCCGGGTCGTCCGGCTCGCCGATGACCCCTGGGCCGGTGAGGCGCATGGCGCCGAACGCCATCCGGTTCACGGTCAGATCGCCGAGGGTGGCGGTGCCGGCCGCGGCAGCAGGCTGGGTCGTCGGCTCCGTTGACATCCGCAGGAAACTAGCGCAGAGTCAGGCGGTCAAGAGGGCGAGGAGGCACTGTGAACGCGTTCCGCACGATTCACCGCTGGTGGGCGACCTTGTTGACGCTTGCCGTCGTCGTTCAGATTGGATTTGCAGGCTACGGAGCGTTCAGCGCTGCCGACAAGGTCAGTAACGGATCGATCGACGAGAACACATTCGAGGACGGATTCGGTCTCCATGCCGCTCTCGGCTACCTGATCCTTCTCGCCGGCCTCGTGCTCTTCCTGTTCTCGCTCGGAACGCGGAACCGATCGCGGATCCTCCAGTCACTGCTCATCTTCGTGCTCCTCGTCGTCCAGATGGTTCTGGGCTGGACCGGAGCCGAGTTGCCGGCCGTCCTCGGGTTCCTGCACCCGGTGAACGCACTGATCATCCTCGCGTTGGTCGGGCGGATGACCGGGATGATGTGGCGGGAAGAGCGGATGGCTGCGGTGCCGGCGGCGGCGCCGGCCACTTCACCGCCGGCCTAGTCAAGCGCTACTCCGGGTGGTTGTCCGGGCCGTCCCCGAGACGGAACGGCGTCGTCACGCCTTCGTAGGCGACGTGCATCGTCAGGCCGTCGCTCGCATGCTGGAGGTTGTGGCAGTGGTCCATCCAGATGCCGGGATTGTCGGCGCGGAAAGCCACCTCGTATTCCTCGTCGCCGAGGACGTTAAGCGTGTCGACCCACCAGGGGCTTCCGGTGGTCGGCTTGCCGTTACGGCTCAGGACGAGGACGTGGTGGCCGTGAAGATGCATCGGGTGGACGGAGCCCGTGTCGTTGACGATCTTGAATTTGACCAGGTCACCTCGGCTCACCATGTACATCGGCGTCTCCGGAAAGAGCTTGCCGTTGACGGCCCAGTTGTAGCCGGGACGGCCGTTGATGAAGCCGACCTTCTTCCCGATCTTCAGGACGAAGCTGCGGTCGAAGTGGGTGGTGGAGCCGAAGGGCGTGGCTTTCGGCCGGCCGTAGCCTGCGGGATCGAAGTCGCTGCCTTCCGGTTCCTCGACTTGAAGCTGAGGGTCATCGGGGTCGCTAATGATCTGGAGCGCCGTCGTGGTGCCCTCCAGGACGAGCACGACCGAGGATTGCGGCATGACGAACGTCACGTCGTACCTCGCCCCGCCGCCAAGCAGCAGTGTCTTGTGCTCGATTGGTGTAGGGC
>DATDKQ010000259.1:0-6483 GCA_036519915.1 Solirubrobacterales bacterium
CCCGAGGAGACCGTTCCGGATGAGGAGACCGTTCCGGATGAGGAGACCGTTCCGGATGAGGAGACCGTTCCGGATGAGGAGACCGTTCCGGATGAGGCCCCTGTTGAGGGTATGACCGAGGAGCCTCCGGCCGAGGAGCCACCGGCTGAGGAGCCACCTCCCAAACAGGATTGACCCGTTTCGTAGGGCTCACCGGGGGCATCGGGGCGGGTAAGTCTGAGGCGCTGGCCGCGTTCGACCGGCTCGGCGCGGCGACGCTCTCGACCGACCGCGTCGCCCATGACCTTCTCGAGGACGACGAGGTCCGGGGCGCCCTCGTGGACCGCTGGGGGGAGGACGTCGCTTCCAACGACAAAGTGGACCGCGAGGCGGTGAGCGAGATCGTTTTCAACGACCGCGACGAGCTCGCCTGGCTGGAGAGCGTCACCCACCCGCGCGTTGGCGCCCACGTGCTCGAGTGGCGGCAGGGTCTCGACCCTGAGGTGCCGGTGGCCGTCGTGGAGGTCCCCTTGCTCTTCGAGGCCGCAATGGAGGACGCCTTCGACGCCACCCTGGCGATCGTCGCCGACGACGAGCTGCGGGACGCTCGCCTCCGTGAGCGGGGCCAGGGTGGTCTGGGCGGGCGCGAGGCCCGGCAGCTCGATCAGGCGGAGAAGGAGCGCCGTGCCGACCACGTGATCCGCAACGATGCCTCGCTCGAGGAGTTGGAGTCAGAGGTGCGCAAGGTGATCGAGGAACTGACTGCGAAGGAGCCGGGATGAGCGCCACGGTGCGCGCCAGGCGCACGAGCGGGAGCCGAAGCGGCGGGCGCTCCGCGCGCGGAGCCTCGCGCACTCGCGGCCGGGGGGGAAGCCGGCGCGGGCGCCGCTCGCTCGTCATCGGAGGGACGCTGCTGGTGGCCGGGCTCGGAGCGTTCCTGCTGCTCAACAGCGGCCGCTTCCAGCGGACACTCGAGGAGTTCACGCTCCCGCTCCGCCACGAGGACATCATCCGCCAGCAGGCCGCCGAGAAGGGGGTCCCCGCCGACCTGATCGCCGCGGTGATCTACTCCGAGTCCCGCTTCCGCGACCAGACCTCCCACGCCGGCGCACGGGGGCTCATGCAGATCACCCCTGCCACCGCGAAGCTGATCGAGAGGCTCAGCGGTGGCCAGACCTTCAATTTCGAGGACCTCTCGAACCCGGACATCAACATCCGCTACGGGACCTACTACCTCCGCTACCTGATCGACAAGTTCGGGGACAACGTGGTGGCCGCGCTCGCGGCCTACAACGCGGGGGAGACCAACGTGACCGCCTGGGGCGGCTCCAGTCTTCAGGTCGATGACATCCCCTTCCCGGAGACGCGCGGATACGTGGAGGATGTGCTCGACAAGCGCGTCGAGTACGCGCGCCACTACCGTCACGAGCTTGGACTCGACTGAGGACGGCAGCGCCGGACGAAGACCAATGGACCCGACGCGTCGAAACCGCAATCTGGTGGCAGCCCTCGCCTGCGCATGCGTCCTGACCGGCATCGCGGCGCCGCCGGGTGCTGCCGCTGCGCCTCGCGCTCGCTCCTCGATCGTCGGTGGTGGGGCTGCGGATCCCGGGCAGTGGCCCTACGCCGTCGCCATATTCCGCAAGGGTCACATGCACTGCAGCGGGTCTGTGATCGCCCCGACCAAGGTGCTGACGGCGGGCCACTGCGTCGCAGGGTTCAACCTCGTCAATTTCCAGGTGATCGTCGGGCGACTGAACCTGCGCGACCCGGCGGTGGGCCAGATCGTCGGCGTCAGCTCCGGCCGGGTGCATCCCGATTTCGAGCAGACGGGCCTGCACGACGTAGCGGTCCTCAACCTTGCCCAGCCGACGAGCGTGGCGCCGGTTCCCCTGGCCACACCCGAGCAGAGTGCGGCGGCGACGCTCGCCGGAAATCGCCTCCGCGTGGCGGGCTACGGGGCGACCAACCCGTTCGGCGTCCACCTCTCGCCGTTCCTGAAGCAGACGTTCGAGATCGTCCGGACGGACCGCCGCTGCCTGAAGGCGTACACCAGGGATCTCTACGCGCCCGAGAGCATGGTCTGCGCGCTTGGGGCGAAGCGGAAGCATCCGGGCCGCTTCAAGATCCACACCTCGGCCTGCTCCGGTGACAGCGGAGGCCCGCTGGTCGCCGACACGCCCGCGGGGGCGGTCGAGGTCGGGACGGTCTCCTTCGGAGGCGCGCTCTGCGGGCTCCCGGCGGCACCGACGGTCTACTCGAGAGTCGCCTCGAGCCTCGACTTCATCAACGCTCCGTAGATCAGCGCGGCTAGTGCCGCTTCTCGTGCTTCTTCTTCTTGGCGGTGACGATCACGCGCTCCTGCATCTGTACGGGATGCAGGGCGCAGAAGAAGCGGTAGGTGCCGGGCCGGTTGAGCTTCTCGGTGAAGGTGCGGCCGCCGTCCAGGTTGTCCGTGCCGATGCCCAGCGGCCCGTTGGCGAGGGTGACGTTGTGCAGTTCCTTGCCGTTGAACTGCCAGGTCAGGAAGGAGCCCTTGCGCACTCTCAGGTTCGGCGCACCGAAGTAGCGGTCGCCCACGGGGATCACGGTGTTCCGGCCCGCGTTCTGGATGGCCCCGGGCGGCGCGTTGATGGTCGTCGCCTGGCCGTTCGCGTCGAGGCCGGTCAGCGGGATGGTGAACGGGATCGGCCCTGAGCGCCCGGGCTGATCCGTTTTGAAGGTCTCCCAGTTGGGGACCGGGCCGCAGTACTCCTTGACCGAGGGGTCGGGCGCCAGGTAGACGACCATGATCCCCATGACGCGGACGTGCGGCTGTGAGTCGTCGTAGATCGAGTTGAGCCGGACCGTCTCGCCCTGGTGGACCGGCAGGCCGGTCGTGCTCCGGAAGGCGCTCATGTTGATCGGCCCCGGCTCGTGCAGGATCGGCCGGACGTTGTAGAAGGGATGGTCGGAGAGGCCCCAGGTCGGAATCGATTCGGCCACCTGCCGGTTGCCGCAGCTGGGCTCGGTCAGGGTCTCCTTGATCGCGCCGCCGTGCACGTGCCCGGCGCCCGCGATCAGCCGGCCGCTCTCCGGGAAGGTGTAGTCCTCGGTCTCGTCCGTGGTCGGCCGCGCCGCGACCTTCTTCGGCTTCTTGCCCTTCTTCTTGCCCTTCTTGTGCTTCTTGGCCGCGGAGGTCGCCTTCCGGCCCTTCTTCTCCTTCTTCGCCTTCTTGGCCTTCTGGGCGACGCTCGGGATGTTGTAGATCGGGTCGGCGCGGCAGTCGCGGACGTCGAGCCAGTAGGGCTTGACGGGGGTGACCGGGGCGCCCTGACCATCGTCGATGGTCACCTCGTAGTGGATCATTGCGTGGTCCACGGTCGAACGGTGGTTCATGACCATCGCCACCACCGCCCAGGTGTGCGACTGATCGGTGGGATACCCGTACCCCGGAGGCATCGACATCTTGGCCCGCTCTTCGCCGGCGGCGTAGAAGCGCTGCGGCGCGAAGTTGTTGCCGAACTCCTTGCGGCCGTTGAAGCCCAGGTACCCCTGGCCGCCACATGTGTTGTCCTGCCTGTTGACGTCGAGGAAGACGATGTGGTGGAGCATCAGCCGGGAGATCGGGACCTGCGCTCCGGTCCCCTCGTCCACGATGTCGGTCTCCATGTGGGTGATGAAGCCGTCTTCGGGCGGGGTGGGCGCCAGGGCGTACCACTGGCGCACCTCATAGCCGCCGATCGTCCCCGTGGGGATGTTGCACTCGTAGGTGGTCAGGTTGGGTCCGGCGGGTGTGCCGGTGTCGCAGCCCGCCACGCCGCTCGTCGCCGAGCCGGCGGAGGGCACGAGCAGGGCGGCCGCCATTGCGGCGGCGAGCAACGCGGCGAACACCGCCGCCTTGCCTCGATGCGATCGAGATCGCGCCTCCGTGCGCGACGTTCCCACTCTTCCCTCCTTGCAGACCCTGGCTTGACTCGGAGTCAACGGACGCCCGGGACCCTAGCAGCGCCTTCGATGACCCAGACACCCACTACTGGGTTTGACCGAAAGTCAACCCAGGCTAGTCTGGCTCCATGGCGAGCCGTCCCCTGACCAGCGAGCGGGCCGGAGAGCGCCGGCTCGAGCTGATCGCAGCCGCGCTCGAGGTCTTCGGCGATCGCGACTACGACGAGGTGTCGGTCGATGAGGTCGCGGAGGCCGCCGGCGTCTCGCATGGCCTGGTGTTTCAGTACTTCGGCAGCAAGAAGGGTCTCTACGTCGCCTGCCTCCAACCGCTGATCGAGACGTTCCGCGCCCGAATCGAGCCGGATCCCGATCTCCCACCGGTCGAGCGGCTGCGGGAAGGGCTGCGCAACTTCGCGGATGCGATCAGCGAGCACCCGGCCGGATATCGCAACCTGATGACGCGCGGTGTCAGATTCAGCGAGGTCCGAGAGGCGTTGGATCGCGCACGTTGGTGGCGTGTCGAAATGCTCGCCGATGCGATGGGTCTCGATCCGGAGCAGCCGGCGGTTCGTGTGGGCCTGCGCGCCTGGACCGCCTACGTCGCGGCCGCGATGCTCACCTGGCTGGAGCACCGGGAGCCGGATCGCGACGATCTGGTCGAGATGCTGGTCCGCGCGCTCGTCGCTACGGCCGAGGGCATCGAGGCGGCCAGGCCCTAGGCGAGGCGGCGCTCCAGGGACGTCTCGATCCGGGGACGGCGCCAATCTCCCGGCACCGTCTTCTCGATCCGGAGGTCGATGCGGTCGCCGTCGATGTCGATGGTGGCGAACTGGTTGTCGAAGGTCGGCTCCTGCTCGAGCCGCCATTCCACCTTCGGCAGTTCCACGCCGGCGGAGCGGGCCAGGCCGCCGGTGATCGCGCGTGCGACGCGGGAGTCGCCCGCTCTCGCTACCCGGCGCTCCCGCTTGCTGAGCGCGTTGCGGAAGGGGGAGCAGACTGCCTGCCAGACCGGGCTCTCGACTCCGTCGCTGTCGGGGAACTCGACCCTCGCGAGGTAGGCATGGTGAATGTCACCGCCGAGCGTGACGATGGAGGACGGCCGGTCACCGCGTTCGCCCGCGCCGGCGGCGCGGATCAACTCCACAATGCGCTCGAAGGAGTGGGGGAAGGCGCCCCAATGCTCGAGATCGAACGCGCGCCGGATTCGCTCGCCCACGCCACTGAACGCGCGTGTCCAGGCGCCGGCCGCCACGGCGTCGTTCCAGGATTCGAGGTTGTGGATCGCCTGCGGCAGGAAGATCGGCAGGGTGTCCGCAATCAGCAGGTGGCGCACGTCTCCGGTGACCACCCCCTCGAGCCAGTCCCACTCGCCGTCGTCGAACATGCGCCGCGGGCGCTCGCCGAGGATCCGCCCCTCCCGGGAGTCCAGCATGACCAGCCGCACGTCACCGAGGTCGCGCATGAGGCTCCAGCGCCGGCCCTCGCTGCCCCAGTCGACGTCCCGGGCCCATTCGTGCAGCGCATGCCCGGCGTCGGCCTCCGACCTGACGTGGGCCAGCACTCCGCGCCTCTCGATCTCGTCCGGAGAGAGGTTGCCGAGGTGCTGGTAGACCCAGTAGCTGGCAAGCGCTCCCGTGATGCGACGGTCCCACCAGGACTTGGCCCTCATCTCCTCGAGCCAGGAGATCGAGGTGTTCCAGTCGTCGTGGACGTCGTGGTCGTCGAAGACCATCGCCGACGGGACTATCGAGAGCAGCCAGCGGATCGTCTCATCCCCCCAGGTCTCCCGGTACAGGCGCGCGTACTCCTCGAAGTCGGCCACGTCCTCACCGGGCTCGCCGTCGGTGCCGCGGCGCTCGCGGATGAACTGGCGAGTCTCGGGAGCATCCTCGTCGGCATAGACCTGGTCGCCGATCATCAGCAGGATGTCCGGCCACTCCTCGACCGGCAGCTCCCTCATCCGGATCGCAAGCGCGTACAGGGCGTCGATCTCGCGGCCGTGCTCCGGGTCCTCGTCCTTGGTGAGCGTGTAGGGAGGATGGTGAGGGACGGCTACGCGGCACGAGCCGAAGACGATCCGCAGGCGGCCATCCGAGCTCACGGTCCGGAGGACGCTCGGGGGAAAGCCGTCGTCGATCGGCCAGACCGGCTCGCCGTCGAGTTTGACTTCGTACGCCTGGCGGGAACCGGGCTCGAGATCGATGAGGCAGATGAGGGCGTAGTGGTGGCCGTCGATGCAGAAGGTTCGATCCCCCCGGCCAAGCACCTCCACCTCGCACGGGGCGTCGGTCTCGACCCAGACTGTGGCTTCGGTCTGGCTCACGTAGCGCAGCATCGGCCCGAGGATCAATTCCGCCATGGAAGCGTCGTACCCGCAATTTCACGGGAGAATCGGCGGAAGTGGCGTGGGGCCGCCCAGCTAGGCTGGATACGTGCCGGAGTTCAAGCTCAATCCCGCGTACAGCCCCACGGCCGACCAGCCGAAGGCCATCGATGGCCTCGCCGAGGGGATCGAGTCGAAGGAGCAATTCCAGACGCTGCTCGGGGCAACCGGAACCGGCAAGACCTTCACGATGG
>DATDKQ010000260.1:0-2897 GCA_036519915.1 Solirubrobacterales bacterium
GTCCCGGTGTCGAGCTCGCGCAGGACGCCCTCCTCCACCTCGGGCTCGAAGGGCGCCTCGGGGAACTGAGCGAGCCCGAGCCGGCGGCGCCACTGCCTGTTTCGCACCTTGAGCAGCTTGAGGATCTCCAGCGCCGCGAGCACCCTGAAGCTCGCCACGGCGGCGGCGATCAGGCACGCGGCCATGACGACGGTCCAGAGCGGGTCGAAGTTGCCGTGGTTGTCGGTGTAGGGGACGAAGCGGAGGGCCAGAGCGAGCCCCGCGAGGATCAGCGTCCAGCCGTATAGGTAGGCGATCGTGCGCCGCTGGCTGAAGCCGATGCGCGCCATCCGGTGGTGAAAGTGCTCGGTGTCGGCGCGGTAGATCGGCCTGCCGTACTTGACTCGCTTGGCGACGACGAAGCCTGTATCGAGGATCGGCACGGCCAGGATCGCCAGCGGAAAGAAGAGCGCGACCACCGCGTTGGTCTTCAGCGCCCCCTGGACGGTGATCACCGCCATCAGGTAACCGAGCAGGTTGGAGCCCGTGTCCCCCATAAAGCTCGAGGCGGGTGGGAAGCCGTGTCGGAGGAAGCCGAGGGACGCCCCGGCGGTCACCGCCGCCAGCACGCCGGCCGCGTTGCGATCGAGCGACAGTGCGATGACCGTGAGAGCGCCGGCCGAGATCAGGCAGACCCCTGCCGCGAGTCCGTCGACGCCGTCGATCAGGTTGATCACGTTGGCGACGGCCACGATGCCGAACACGGTCAGCACCTGGCCGAGATCGATCGCGCCGATCAGGGGCGGGTCGATGAGCTGGACAGAGCCGGGATCGACGCGGCCCAGGAAGGGCAGGGTGAAGCTGTCGACGGTGACCCCCGAGGCGACCGGAATGATCGCCGCCGCGATCTGACCGAGGAGCTTGACGCCCGCCGGGAGGTCGACCAGGTCGTCGATGACGCCCACCGCCGTGATCACGATGGCGCCCGCCAGGATCGAGCGGGTCTCCTGGTCCCAGGGCAGGAAGATCGAGCCGCCGATCAGGACCGCCACCAGGACGGCCAGACCCCCCAGCTTCGGGGTCGGCACCTCGTGCAGGCTCCGCTCGTTGGGGACGTCCATCGCCCCGATCCGCACCGCGAGCGCTTCGGTGGCCGGGACGAGCGCCCAGACGGCCGCGCCGGCGAATATGAACCCGAAGAGGGCGTCGATCGTGTCGGGCATCAGCGAGCCTTCCCGATAGCCCCAGCCGTTTCCGGCTCCCGGGCGTAGCGGTCGAACCAGAGGGTGAAGTTGAGCAGCCCCCAGATCTGCCTGCTGAGGTCCTCCCTGCCGGAGATGTGCTCATCGAGCACCCGCGTGACGGCTCCGGCGTCCAGGTACCCCTGCCGCTGGATCGTCTCCGGTGACAGGACGTCGCGGGCGAACCCAGCGAGGTCGCCGCGGAGCCAGGAGGCGACAGGGATCGAGAAACCCCGCTTGCGGCCGCGGATGATCTCTCGGGGCACGAGCGGCGCCGCGGCCCTCCGGAGCAACCGCTTCTTGGCGAAGCCGCGCACCTTCTGCTTGGTCTGGAGCGCCAGGGCGAGCTCGGCGACGACGGGGTCGAGGAACGGCACGCGAGCCTCGAGGGAGTGGGCCATGCTGGCCCGGTCGGTCTTCACCAGGAGGTCGTCTACGAGGTAGATCCCGAGGTCGAGGTCCTGCAGGCGTGCCAGCTCCTCCGAACCCTCGGTCTCTCCATAGCGCTCCCGGTAGACGTCGAGCGGGTCGGACGTCCGCGGGGCGCTCAGCAGCTCCTGCTGGGCATCCGCGGAGAAGATCTCCTTCCAGGCGTGGTGGCGCTCGACCGGCGGCAGGTGCGCGCCGCGGACGAACCGCTTGGCCTTGTAGTCGAAGCTCACCTTCCCCGAGGAGCTCGGCAGCCGGTCGACCAGCGGCCGCAGAAGCGGCGCGGCCCTGCCGATGCGCGGCGCCAGCCGGTCGGCGACGTAGGTGTAGTAGCCACCGAAGAGCTCGTCGCCGCCCTCGCCTGAGAGGACGACCTTGACGGTGTCCGAGGCCAGCTGCGACACCAGATACGTGGGGAGGGCCGAGGAGTCGCCGAAGGGCTCGTCGAACGCGTCGACGAGGCGCGGCAGCAGGTCTACAGCGTCAGGGCGCAGGACCAGCTCGTGGTGGTCGGTGCCGTAGCGCTTGGCGACCAGACGGGCCAGCTCCAGCTCGTCGAACGATTGCTCCTCGAAGCCGATCGAGAACGTGCTCACCCTGTAGCCGCTCTCGGCCGCCGCCAGCGCAGTGAGGGTCGCGGAGTCGATGCCCCCCGAGAGCAGCACGCCAACCGGGACGTCCGAGACCAGGTGCGCCCGGACCGAGTCCCGCAGACGCCCTCGGAGCTCCTCGGCGAGCGCCTCATCGCCCTCGCCGCGGACCTGATCGGCGGGGACCGGCGTGGGCCTGGCGTAGCGGTGGATCTCCACCTTCCCCCTCTCGGCCACGAGGGTGTGGCCCGCCGGCAGCTTGCGCGCCTCGGTGAAGATGGTGAGCGGCGCGGGGATCGAGTTGAAGGCGAGGAAGGCCTCGAGCGCCGCCGGATCGATCTCGCGGGAGAACCCGGGTTGGCGCAGCAGCGCCTTGAGCTCGGAGGCGAAGGAGAGCCAGCCGTCGGCGACCCGGTAGTAGAGGGGCTTGATCCCGAAGCGGTCGCGCGCCAGGACGAGGCGGCCCTGGCGGGCATCCCAGATCGCGATCGCGAACATCCCGCGCAGCGCCTCCACGAAGGAGGGGCCACGCTCCTCATACAGGTGGACCAGGACCTCGGTGTCGCTGTGGGTGGAGAAGGTGTGCCCGCGGCCGCGGAGCTCCTCCATCAGCTCGCCGTAGTTGTAGATCTCGCCGTTCTGGATCACCTGGATCCGG
>DATDKQ010000261.1:0-16114 GCA_036519915.1 Solirubrobacterales bacterium
GCTCATGCAGCAGGAACTGCAGGGCGGCGACGTCCCAGCCACGCTGGCCGATGTGCATGGGGCGCTTTCCCAGCTTCGGCTTCCCCCGCTTGCCCAGGGCGGCGCGCGTCTGCTGCCCGGCGACGCCGTCGACGGCAAGCCCGTGCTGGGACTGGAAGGTCCGGACGGCGCCCTGGGTCCAGGGCCCGCTGATCCCGTCCACCGGATGGGGATAGAGGCCGAGCGCGCTCATCGCCACCTGCAGAGCGGCGATGTGGGCGCTGCCTGCGCTCGCCTGCGTAGGAACGACCATCAGCGTCGCGGCCAGAGCGGCGAGCACTGCGAAAAGCTTTCTGGCTCTCGAAGGCACCAGAGTTCAGGCTGGCTGAATATTCGGTACAGCCTGGGAGTCGGGTTGCATCCCGGGTAACGCGGGTTCACCCGAAGCTACTCCTCGATCAGCGCGCGGGCGAACTCCTCGGCGTCGAAGGGGCGCAGGTCCTCGAGGGACTCGCCGATGCCGATCAGCTTCACCGGAATGCCTAGCTCGGAGGCGATCGCGAGTGCGACCCCCCCCTTTGCACTCCCATCGAGCTTGGTCAGGACGGCCCCCGTGACCTCCACGGCATTGGCGAATTCCTGGGCCTGTCGGACCCCGTTCTGTCCGGTGGTCGCGTCGATGACGATCAGGGTCTCGTGCGGGGCGTCGGGGATCCGCTTTGCGATCACGCGCCGCACCTTGCTGAGCTCCTCCATCAGGTTGCCGTGGGTGTGGAGGCGACCGGCGGTGTCGCAGATCACCACGTCGGCGCTGCGAGCCTCGGCCGCGGCAACGGCGTCGAAGGCGACGGCGCCCGGGTCGCCGCCCTCGGTCCCACGGACGATCTGGGTCCCGGCGCGGTCCGCCCATTCGGCGAGCTGGTTGACGGCCGCGGCTCGGTAGGTGTCCGCCGCAGCGACGATCACGTCCAGGCCGAGCTCCTTCTGCAGGTGCCAGGCGACCTTGCCGATTGTCGTCGTCTTGCCGGTGCCGTTCACGCCGACGATCATCAGAACGGAGGGCCGGTCGCGAAGGTGGATTCGAGCGCTCTCCTCACCCTGCGGCGAGGCGGTCTCAGCCAGCACCTCGATGAGACGCTCGCGCAGCTGCTCCCCACCGCCGAGCTCGCCGGCCTCGACTTCGTCCTCGAGGCGCCGGACCACGGCCGCGGTGGTGGTGGCTCCGACATCGGCGAGGATCAGCGCCTCCTCGAGGTGCTCCCAGGTCTGCTCGTCGATGTGCTCCGTGAAGCTCGAGGACAGCTCGGCGGACAGCGCCTGGCGGCTGCGCGAAAGGCCCTCGCGAAGGCGGCGGAAGACACCGGCCCTCTCCGCGGGCCGCTCCTCGACTGCAACCGTGCGATCGCCGAGGTCGAACGCCTCTTGCCAGCTGACTGCCACGGCGGCGGAGGGTAGTCGCGACGGCATCCGGCGTGCGATGTGAGATATGCGTGATGGGGCAGTCGTGGGACCAAAGCTCCTGGGCGACGCTGTCGGCCCTCGTCACCCGTGGAGCAGTGTGCGTCTACTGCGGGAGCCGCGAGGATCTGGTGGCGCACCACAAGCTCCCGCGACGCTATGGAGGCCTGGACCTGCTCGAGAACCTCGAGCCCGTCTGCCGGAGCTGCCATCCGGCCGTCGAGCGGCAGGCCGTCGAGCGCGCGAAGCTCGTCTGGGAGCGGCCGGAATGGCCCGATCGCCCGCGTCGTCCGCGGCAGCGGCCCGTGCTCCGCCGCCCTTACTAGGAGCTTCCTGCCTAGGCCGCCTCGGCGGCGGCCTCGGGCTCCCCCGGGAGGGTCTCAAGCTCGTCGCGGGGCAGCTTGCGGGAGACGACCTTGGTGATGCCGTCGCCACCCATGCTGACGCCGTAGAGGATGTCCGCCGCGTCCATCGTCCGCTTCTGGTGCGTGACGACGATGAACTGCGAGCGCTCGGCGAAGCGGCGGACCAAGCGGAGGAAGCGGTCGATGTTGATGTCGTCGAGCGCGGCCTCGACCTCGTCGAGGATGTAGAAGGGACATGGCCGCGCCATCAGCACGGCGAAGACGAAGGCCAGCGCGACGAGCGACTTCTCGCCGCCGGAGAGCAGCGAGAGCCGGCGGGTCGACTTGCCGGCCGGTGTCACCTCGATCTCGACCCCGCCGTCCTCGTCGGGAGGCGCGATCTCGTCGAGCTCATCCTCCTCACCCTCTGAGCCCTCCGGCTCCTGGCCAGCGAACGGCCGCGGCGCACCGCCGACGTCCACGCGCCGCAGGCGACCCCGGCCTCCGGGGAAGAGCTCGGCCACCATCTCCTCGAAGCCGCGGGCCGTGGCCTCGAACGTCTCCTCGAAGGCCACCGCGATCTCCCTGTCGGTGCGGCGGATCAGCGAGCGCAGCTCCGTGATCGCGTGCTCGAGGTCCTTGCGCTGCTCGGCGAGCTCGGTGACGTGCTCGCGCGCCTCCTCGTACTCCCGCTTAGCCAGCGGGTTCACCGGCCCGATCTGCTCGCGATTGCGCTGCAGCCGGTCGAGCCGCGCCTCGATCGTCTCGCGCTCCTCATCCGGAAGCGGGGCATCCGCCGCGGCCAGCCGCTCCCCGAGCGCATCCCCGAGCCTCTCGAGCTCGGCCGTGCTCTCGTCGCGCTGTCCCCGTAGCTGCGAGGCCTCGACCTCGGCGACGGTCATCGCCTCGCTCGCCTCGCGCAGCTCGCCCTGCAGCCCGAACTCCTCCTGGGAGCACTCACGGAGCTCCGCCGCGACGTCGGAGCCATCTTCCGCATCCGGACCGGCGAGTGTCGCCGCGTGACTCTCGAGCCTCTGCACGAGTCGCAGCAGCGCCTCGCGGACCCGCCCGAGCGACGGCAGGGTTTCCTGCTCGAGGGAGATCCGCCGCTCGAGCTCCTGCCCGTCGCGCAGGCGCATCTCCTTGGCGCGCTCAGCGGCCTCGGCGTGCCGACGCTCCGCGGCCAGCTCCGCCTCGAGCTTGGCGCGCTGAATCGCGCCGGACCCCGTTCCGCCATCGGAGCGCTCCGCCTGGCGCTCGGCAAGCCAGGTCGTCCGGTTCGCCTCTTCGGCGGCCTCATCGAGACCCCGGCGGGCTTCGCGAAGGGACCGCTGGGCCTCCTCCTCGTGCTGACGAGCCTCGGCGAGCGCCGACTCGGCCCGCTCCAGGTCCCGGCTTGCGCGCTCCTCGGTCTGCTCGCGCTGCGCGAGCCGAGAGACGAGCTCCTCCCGCTCGGACCGCGCCGCCAGAGCGGGGTCGGTCCCCTCGCGGGGCAGCCTGCGCACCTCGCCCGCCCGGGCGTCGTAGCACTCGCCGTCGACCGTCACCGCTACGCCGGCGAAATCCTCGGCGAGATCGTCGAGATCGTCCACCAACCAAGCGTCGGCGAGCAGACGCTCCGTGATCGGGCCCGCGGCGTCCCGCGCTTCGATCAGGTCGAGCAGCCGTCGGGCGCCGTCCTTCGGCGGCTGTGAAGGCGGCGCCGAGATTATGCGAGGGCGCTCCGCAGGCGAAGCCGAGGAGCGACCCGTTTCATGCTGGATCAGCGCCCGCGCGGCGCCCTCGGCACCAGCGAGCCGCTCACGGCCCTCCCCGATGGAATCGACGATCGAGGCCCGCAACCGCTCGCCGAGCACAGCTGACACCGCCCGCTCGAGGCCCGCACCCGTTTCGATCAGGCCGGCGAGTGCCTCGTGCTCGCCCTCGACCGCCGCGGCCGCGAGCTTCGCCTCGACGGCCGCCAGCTCGCCGGCGAGCGCCGCCTTGCGCTCGGATGCCTTCCGCGCCTCGGCCAACGCCGTCCCGTGCATCTGGGTCGCCCTGCGGAGTGCGGTGCCCGCTTCCTCCGCAGCCGCCTCGAGTGGCTCGAGCGCCGACTTGGCGGCGGCCCGGGCGCGCTCGGCCTCCTCGGCCTCCCGGCGCAGCTGGGCACCCTCCTCGGATGGGTCCGCGCCGAGCTTCGCGAGCTCGGCCTCGAGCTCTGCGATCCGGGCCGCGGTCGCGTCCTCGTCCGGCTCGGTCTCGAGGGCCTCGAGTCGCAGCTGGCGCTCCCCGAGGGCAGCGCGCATGTCCCGCTCGGCGATCTCGAGCGACTCGGCGCGCGCCCGCACCCGCTCCGTGGCGGCGCGCGCCTCCGCCAGCAGCTCCCCGTGGCGGCGGCGCCCCTCCTCGCCGGCGGCGATCCGCTCCTCGATCGCCGTGCGCCGCGCCCTGACCTCCTCGAAGCGCTTCTCGACCGAGTCGCGGGTGGCGCGGACCTCGGCGAGCTTTCTCTCCGCGGTGGCCAGCTGCTGCTGCTGGGTGCGCAGCGCGTCGGCGACAAGGCGCGCCTGAAGCTCATTCGTCTCGCGCTCGAGCTTCGCCGTCCGCTCCGCCGCCTCGGCCTGCCGCTTCAGCGGCCGCAGCCGTGACCGCGCTTCGCGCTCGACATCCAGAGCCCGCTCCAGGTTGTCGCGAGTGCGATCCAGTTTCAGCTGGGCGTTATGACGGCGCTTGCGGTGCTTGCCGAGTCCCGCCGCCTCCTCGATCAGCAGGCGCCGGTCCCTGGGCTTGGAGTTCACGATCTGCTCGACCTTGCCCTGGCTGATCACCGAGTGGGCCTCCCGCCCCATGTTCGTGTCGGCCAGGGCCTCGACGATGTCGACCAGGCGGCACCGCGCGCCGTTCAGCCTGTACTCGCCGTCGCCGTTGCGCTCAATCCGGCGGGAGATCGAGATCTCGGAGAACTCGCTGGCCGCGCGGCCCTCCGTGTTGTCGATCACCACCTCCACCTCGGCGAAGCGCCTCGGCGACTGCCCGCTTCCGCCCGCAAAGATCACGTCGCGCATCTGCTGCCCCCGCACCGCGGTCGGGCTCTGCTCGCCGAGGGCCCAGAGGACGGCGTCCGTGATGTTCGATTTGCCCGAGCCGTTCGGGCCGACGATCACACTGACGCCCGGCGAAAAGGTCAGCCGGGTGCGGTCGGGGAAGGACTTGAACCCCTTCAGGTTGATGGCTTTCAGATACATCGAATTGGGAAGGGTGGCAGGCGATGGGAAGCGTCGCGCCTAGCCCGGACGCATTTCCCCTATTTGCGCAACTTGTCCAGAGCGCTCTGAGCCGCCGCCTGCTCAGCCTCCTTCTTGCTCCTCCCGGAGCCGATGCCGATCTCGTCCCCGTCGACCGTCGCGCGGACCTCGAAGCGACGTTCGTGCGGCGGCCCCTCCTCGCCGGTGACCTCGTAGTTGACGGTGTCGCCGTCGCGCGCGAGCCGCTCCTGCAGCTCCGACTTGAAGTCGAGGCGCTCGCGGGTGGCCTGCTCGACCTCGTCGCTGAACGCCTCCACCACGGCCCGGGAGGTGGGCTCGAAGCCGTGCGAGAGATAGCAGGCGCCGATCACCGCCTCGCAGACGGAGGCCAGCGTCCGCTCAGATGCGAGCAGCGTCTCGACGGGGAGCCCTTCCCCCTCCTCGGGCGCCTGCGCCGCGAGCATGTCGGGAAGGCCGAGCTCGCGGGCGACCTTGGCGCACGCCCGCCCGCTCACGGCCTGGTTGAGGATCTTGGTGAGCTCGCCGATATCGGCGTCCGGGTGCTGGGTGAAGAGCAGGGCGGCGACGGAGAGGCCCAGGACGCTGTCCCCGAGGAAGGCGAGCCGGCCGTAGGAGCTGGTGCGGGTCTCGACCCACGATGAATGAGAGAGGGCCTGCCGGTGCAGCTCTTCGGGGGCGTCCGCGAACAGCTCCGCCAGCGAGGCGGTGGTGGCTGTCATGGGTTCAGACCGAAGCTCCTCCCCTAAGCAGCGGGGACCCGCGCCGTGACGAAGTCGACGGCGTCCCCGACCGTCTCGATCCGGGCGGCCTCCTCCTCGCTCACCCGGATCCCGTACCGATCCTCGAGCTCCATGACGAGCTCATAGAGATCGAGGGAATCGGCGTCCAGGTCCTCGCGGAATCGCGTCTCCGGCTGGATCCGCTCTGGCGGCACCTCCAGCTCGGTGCTCAGGTGCTCGCGCACCAGCTTCATGACCTCGTCGCGCTCCATCGCCTCAATTATCCCCTATCGGCTGCCCGTCCCCGAGGGCTCCTCGCGGAGGGCATCCCGCGTTGCGCCGGAGGCGGCGAGCAGCTCGTCCGTCCGCTCGACGGCACGCTCGGAGACCGTCCGGTGGGCCAGGCGGACCGCGTTCGCGATCCCGTCGGGTGTGGAGCTCCCGTGGGCCACGACCGCGACCCCCCGCAGGCCGAGCAGGATCGCCCCGCCGACCTCGTTCGGATCCATCGACTGGCGCAGCCCGCTCAGGGCTGGTCGCAACAGCAGACCGCCGGCGGCGGCCAGAGGACCCGACCGCGCGGCAGCGCGAACCGCATCCGCCACGGCCTTCGCGGTCCCCTCCAGGGTCTTCAGGGTGACGTTCCCGGTGAAGCCGTCGGTGACGATCACATCGGCCTCGCCGCTCAGTAGGTCCCGCCCTTCGACGTTGCCGATGAAGCGGATGCCCTCGGCGTCCGTCAGCGCCTCATGCGCCGCGACCACGTCGGCGCGTCCCTTCTTCTGCTCCTCGCCGACCGAGAGCAGCGCCACCCGGGGACTGTTCGTGCCCAGCACTGCGGCGCTGAAGGCGGAGCCCAGGAAGGCGAACTGGATCAGGTGCTGGGGGCGAACGTCGGTGTTCGCGCCGCAATCGAGGAAGACGAGGGGCGGGCCGTCCGCACCCGGCACCGGGAACTGCACAGCGAGCGCCGGCCGGTGGACGCCCTGTGCACGCCTGAGGGCGAAGAGCGCGGCGGTCATGGTCGCGCCGGTCGAGCCGGCGCTGACCAGGGAGCTGCAGCGGCCCTCGGCGACCGCACCAGCCGCCCGCACCACCGAGGCGTCGGGCGTCGAGCGCACGGCCGCCACCGGCTCGGCCTCGTTGCCGATCCACTCCACGGTCGGATCGATGTCCACCCCCTCGCCGACCTCGAGGCCGGCCGGGCCAAAGATGCGCACCGGGATACCGTCAGCGGCGGCGAGCCGCGCGCCCTCCAGCACCAGCTCCGGCCCCGCGTCCGCCCCGTAGGCGTCGAGCGCAACCGGGAGAGGCGAGGGCATCTACTCGGACGGTGTGGGGTCTCCGCCCGCCGGCGCCGCCTCGGGCGCCTCGTGTCGGATCACCTCACGACCGGCGTAGGTGCCGCACGTCGGGCAGACGCGATGCGGCAGCCGCATGCTGTGGCAGCGCGGGCACTCGTTCAGCCGCGGGGCCGAGACCTTGTACTGGGCACGCCGCTTGTCGCGCCGCGTCCTCGACTGTCGCTTCTTGGGGACCGCCATGAGGGCGGCATGGTAGCGGCCGGGCACCGAACGTCCCGGAACCCGTAGCCCAGCGAGCACTCCGGGACGTTCGACCGATCAGTCGAGTTTCAGGTCCCTGAGCTTCGCCATTCGCGGGTCGCCGCCCGTGTCGTGCTTGTGCGCCTCCGGAGCGGCGTCGTTGAGCGATTCTCCGCAGACCGCGCAGAGCCCGGCGCAGTCGTCGCGGCAGAGCGGCTGCGAGGGGAAGGCGAGCACCAGGGCGTCGTTGGCCCAGCGGTCGAGGTCGAGATTGCCCTCGCTGACGTAGGGGCTCCGCAGTTCCTCGTCGTCGGTGCCGCCCTGATCGATCTCCCGCGTGTCGATCTCCACATCGGCCCTCGCCTCCTCCAGGCAGCGGACACAGGGGCCCGTCAGCTGGCTGGAAAACCGAAGCCGCAGCGCGTAGCCGGTACTGGTCCGGGAGATATCGAGGCGCGCCTCGCTTCCCCCGCCGGCCGGCGAGTAGGTCTGGCCGCCGAGCTCGATCGGCTCGAGCCCCACCTCGAGATCGAGCGCGCGGGCCTGGCCGTGGGACAGCGCCAGGCGCTCCAGATCGACGATTCCCCCTTCCGCATACACTCGCTTCGAGGGTAGCGAGACACGTTGAACGCGCAATTCCACTGGAACCCGGAGACCTACCTGGAGGAGATCCGGGCCGAGGTTCCGCGGTACGACGAGCTCCAGCGAGCCGCGGTGGACGCGATCCCCTTCGCGCCCGACCGCGTCCTCGAGCTCGGGATGGGTACCGGCGAGACGACACGAGTGCTGCTGGAGTCCTATCCGGACGCCTGGGTGATCGGCCTCGACTCGAGCCCCGACATGGTCTACCGCCTGCGCGAGGAGTACGACGATGTCCAGCTGGCCCGCATGGAGGATCCCCTGCCGGACGGGCCGTGGGACCTGGTGATCTCCGTGCTCTCCGTCCACCACCTTCAGGACGACGCCAAGCGGACCCTGTTCAGGCGGGTTCGCGAGCAGTCACGCGGCCTGGTGATCGGCGACGTGGTCAAGGCCGAGCCGCAGGTCACCCCGATCGACCCGGGCTTCGATTTCCCGGACACGGCGGATCAGCTCGCCGAGTGGTGCGGCGGCGAGATCACCTGGACGGCCGACGACCTGGCGGTGGTCCGAGCCACTTACGACTGAGAGGAGTCCGATGACCCACCACAACCCGGAGCGGCCCGGGCCGCCGCCGTCGGCGGACGAGGGAGTAGTCCTCTACGAGAAGCGCGACCGGATCGCCTACGTCACCATCAACCGGCCCGAGGCGCGGAACGCCGTCAGCCCCGAGGTCCACCGCGCGATGATCGCCGCCTGGGCCGACTTCGACGAGGACGACTCGGTGGACGTCGCCATCCTCACCGGAGCCGGCGACGCCTTCTGCGCCGGCGCCGACCTGAAGGAGTACATCCCGCCGATCATCGTCGACCAGAAGCCCGACGACCTCCGGCAGATCGCCGAGCTCGGCCTGAACGGCTTCACCCGCGGCATGCACCGCATCTACAAGCCGATCATCGGCGCGATCAACGGCTGGGCCCTCGCCGGCGGCTTCGAGACTGCCCTCGCCTGCGATATCCGGATCGCCTCCGATCGCGCGATGTTCGGCTCCTTCGAGGCCCGGCGCGGCTTCCACCACGGCGACGGCGGCATCGTCCGGCTGGTCAACTCGGCCGGGGTCGGCGTCGCGATGCACATGCTGCTCACCGCCGAGCCGATCGACGCCGACCAGGCCCTCGAGTGGAACCTGGTGTCGAAGGTGGTCCCGCACGAAACCCTGACGGAGGAGGCCGAGACGGTCGCCCGGCAGATCCTGCGCAACTCCCAGCGGGCCGTCCGCTCGGCGAAGCAGACGATCCTCGACACCGTCGGGAAGACGCTCGACGAGCAGCTCCGCGCCGAGGCCTGGAATGCCTACACCTGCGCCGATCCGGAGGAGACGATGGAGCTGCTCGGTCGCTTCTACGAGAAGACCGACGCCGGCCGCGCCGGCGAGCATGAGACCGGGCTGTGACCTTCCTCGCTGATGGCGCGTAGCGCTCTCGTCACAGGGGCGGCACGCGGCATCGGCGCCGCGATCGCCGAGCGCCTGCGCACCGATGGGCTAGAGGTGACCACCCTCGATCGCGACGAGGGCTGCGACCTGCGGCTCGACCTGAGCTCGGACGAGCTCCCCGACCTGACCGGAATCGATGTCTGCGTCTCGAACGCGGCGATTACGGACACGCTCGCACCAGCACACAGGATGAGCCCGGAGCAATGGTCACGGGACATCGACGTCAACCTCACCGGCGCCTTTCGCTCCGTCCAGGCCTGCCTCCCCGGGATGCGCGAGCGGGGCTGGGGCCGGATCGTCGCGATCTCCTCAGGCGCCGCCAAAACAGGCCTGCGCGGCCAGGTCGCCTACTCCGCCTCCAAGGCGGGCCTCCTCGGCATGGTGAAGACACTCGCCGCGGAGAACGTCCACCGCGGTATCACCGCCAACGCCGTGCTGCCGGGGATGGTGGCGACCGAGAAGGTGAGGGCGATGCCGGATGAGGTGCTCGAGCGCCTGATGCCGCTCCTCCCCTCGGGCCGCATGGTCGAGCCGGCGGAGATCGCGTCCGCCGTGTCCTACCTCTGCTCGGACGAGGCCGCGCAGGTGACCGGCCAGGAGATCGCCGTCGACGGCGGCGCCGGGCTCAACACCTTCACCCTCGGCTCCGAGGGCCGCGACTAGCGGGGGAGGCTTCGCTCGCGCCCGTAGCGCTTCCAGTGGCGCTCCGGGATGTCCGCGGGGTCCTTGTACCAGTGCCAGACGCAAGGGTCGCGGTCGAAGTCCTCGGGCGGATCGGAGGGATAGACCGGGTACCCGATCCAGTTGATCGGCCCGAGCTCGTTCATGAAGGCGCAGTGGGTGCAGTAGAGAGGAAAGCCCTCCCGCCCGTAGCTCCAGTCGTGCGCCGAGTCGGTGACGCCCCAGCCGCCGGGTCCGTAGCGACCATTTCGCCAGAGCCGCTGGCCCGAGCCGCAGGGGTTCATCGTGAAGGTCAGCTTCTCGTCGTCCTCGCCGATCTCGAAGGCGCCGGGGTTCGGGCCGACCCCGCCGGTCGAATGCCCGCGCCAGGTGGCGGCCAGGGCCTGCGCGATCGCCCTGCGGTCGGCTGCGTCGATCTTCTCGACGCTCTGCTTCCAGCTGCGCTCGAGGCTCCACTCCCACGCCTCGCGCACGCCCTCGTCCCCGAGCTTCTCCTTGACGAACGAGATCAGCCCGGCCATCCCGTCCACCAGCATGTCGTGCATGAACTGGGATTCGTGCTTCTCGCGCTCGCAGAGGCTCTTCGCCTCCTCGAGATCGCCGCGGTCGATCGCCTCGGTTGCGCAGTCCATCGTCGGCCGCGACATCTCGCGCAGCTCCTCGTCGGAGAACCATCTCTCGGACATGACCGCTCCTTCCATCGTGAGGATCGAACCCTAATGGCGAGACGCGGACACGCCGGCCTCCGTGAAGCCTCTATTCGCCCCCTGAGTAGCCGGGCCGGGCGATGTCGAGTTTGCGTTGGACGTGCTGCTCGAGCCGGGGCGCCAACTCCTCGATGCGGTCATCGAGCTCTCCGGAGCGGATTCGCTCGGACAGCTCAGCCGCCGCGGCATGGACGTCGTCGACCTCCTTCCCGAGCAGCTCCTCGAACAGCGCGAGGTCCGCTTGATCGGGCTCCTCCCCGGCCCGGATCTCCCGCGCCACCACGGCGCAGACATTCGCCGCGACCAGCACCCTGAAGCGCTGCTCCTGTGGCACCTCCGGGCGCAGCTCCGCGAACAGATACTCCGCGACCGAATCCAGGAGCTCCGCAGCGGTCGGACGGTCCTGCATCAGATGCGAGGGTGCTCCGCAGGCGAAGCCGAGGAGCAACCCGTTTGATGATGGCGCATGAGCTCGAGCAGATCCCACTCCGGCTCGCAGATCCGGCGGCCGAGCGAAGCGAGCTCGTGGCTGCGGCGCACCCCGCTGAGATGGTCATGAGCCTGCCGGGCACAGATCACCGCCCACTTGACGTTGCCGAACGCCTCCCAGTAGCGGACACGGTCGCGGTCGACCGGCGAACCGCCGGCGGCCTCGTACGCGGCGATGAAGTCGTCGAGCTGCCCCACCCCGGCCACCGGCAGGTCGTCGTTGCCGAAGCGCCAGGAGCGGATGCAGAGCCAGCCGATGTCCTCGGCGGGGTCGCCGAGGTGGGCGAGCTCCCAGTCGATCACCGCCGCGAGGCCGCGCTCATCCACGATGAAGTTCCCGAGCCTGAAGTCGCCGTGCACCAGTCTCGGCTCCGCAGGTTCCGGCGCGTTCACCCTCAGCCAGCGCAGCCCGAGCTCGATCGCAGGCAGCGGCTCGCCGATCTCGTCGAGCTGACGCTCCCACTCGGAGATCTGGTCGAGCGCCGGATTCGCCCCGGCGGGCGGCAGGGAGCCGGCCACGTCAACAGCGGTCAGTGAATGGATGGCGGCCAGCGCGGCGGCGAGCTGGGCGGGCAGCGACTCTCGGGCGCGCACGTACTCGGGCTTGCGGAGGATGCGAGGCGCAACCGAGGTGCCGGCAACGAAGGTCATGAGCATGGCGGCGGTGCCCAGCCGGCCTCCGGCCGGCTCGAGGGCGAGCGGTTCGGGGACCGGGACACCCGCCTCGCGAGCACGGGCAATGAGGGCGAACTCGTCGGCGATCGGGACCAGAGAGACCGAGCCCTCCGGGTCACGGCGGATGACCCAGCGGGGCTGGTCCCGTTTGCCGGCACCCCTATCTCCCTCGGTGATCAACCAGGTCTGGCGGGAGGCGCCGCCGGGGATGACGCTCAATGAGATCTCGCCGGGGTCGGCGTCGACTTCGGCGATCAAGGAGCGGACGATTTCGGGGCTCGGCGCAGACACCCGGGCGGAGCCTAAACGGGCTTCGATTGTCGCCTTTGCCCCGCTATGCGGAGCTAACGCGACAAATCAGCCGATTTCGGAAGGCTCGCGCTCGCGGCCCTGGAGTCGGTCGCGGCCTCGCTGCACGGCCTGCAGGAACTTCTGGAGGTTGACCTCGAGGGTCGAGAGGATGTCGTCGGCGTAGTCCTCGGCGCCGAGGCGGATCTCGCGCTCGCGCTCCCGGGCCTCCTCGACGATCTCCTCGGCGGCACGCTCGGCCTGGCGCGTGATCTCCTCGTTCGCGACGAGGCGGGCCTGCTGCTCGCGGGCCTCCTTGACGATCCGCTCAGCCTCGCGCTTGGCCTCGGCGAGCATCTCCTGGCGCTCCTTGACGATCCAGCGCGCCTGCTTGATCTCCTCGGGGATCGTGGCACGCATCTGATCGAGGAGGTCGTAGATCTCCTCACGGTCAACGCGGACCTGGTCCGTGAGCGGCACCGGCCGCGCGTTGTGGACCAAGTCGTCGAGCTTGTCGATCAGTACTAGAACGTCCATCTGAGGTCGCTAAAGCTTACGCACCGCGCGACTTGGGGGCACGCGGGACAGGTTTCTCGGGCGAACTGCAAGCTCCTGCCCAACCGCCACGCACGACGGCGCACCCTGCCGGCTAGCGGGCGAGCCTTTCCGCAAGCGCTTTTGCAACCGGGCCAGGCACCAGATCGCCCACGTCCCCCCCGAAGGTGGCGATCTCCTTCACACCGGTCGAGGAGAGGAAGCTGAAGTTGGCCGAGGCGAAGATGTACATCGACTCGATCTCCGGGGCGAGCTTCCGATTGAGCTGATTCATCTCGAATTCGTACTCGAAGTCCGAGATCGCTCGAAGGCCCTTGATGACGGCGGTCGCATGGTGCTCGCGCGCGAATTCGACGAGGAGATTCGACATGACGCCCACCTCGACGTTCCCCAGGTCGGCCGTGGCGTCCTCGATGAACTTCTTGCGCTCGTCGGCCGTGAACAGGGTCTTCTCCTTGCGGACGGGGTTGTTGACGACCCCCACCACCACCTCGTCGAAGACCTTGGCGGCACGGCTGATCACATCCAGATGCCCGTTGGTCACCGGGTCATAGCTCCCCGGGCAGATCGCCACTCGCGGGCTCTCGTCAGTCATCACTGATTTCCATAGATCCTGATCATCGTGTCTCCGTAGGTCCGCTCGGTGAGTAGGGGCAGTTCGAGGTCCATGGGCCGCTCGGGCGAGGATTCGGTCATCGCCCGGCCACCCGCGGCGAGCACCCCCGGTATGAGCTGGACGAGATCGGCGGCAAGGGGGTCGGCGAGTCTATAGGGCGGATCGCAGAGCACGAGATCGAAGGACTCCGGCCGGGCCCGGCGCAGGAAGCGCACCGCGTTCGCCCGTACGACCTCCGCCCTGTCGCCGAGGTCGAGGGATTCGAGGTTCCGGCGAGCCGTGGCCGGGCGCGTATCCACCAGCGTCGCCTCAGAGGCGCCCCTGGAGAGAGCCTCGATCGCCAGCGCGCCGCTGCCGCTGAACAGATCCAGCACCCGGGCGCCCGAGATGTCCCCGAGGATCGAGAAGACCGCCTCGCGAACGCGCTCCGTCGTCGGTCGCAGGTCACGGACACCCTTGGGCACCCGGATCCGCCGGCCGCCCAGCTCGCCCGCCGTGATCCGAAGCTCGGGCATCTACGCAGCGATCTGCTCGCTCCGCTCATCCCCGAAGCGTCGCCGCGCCTCGTCCATCAGCGGTCCGAGGGAGGCGGCCTCCAGCGAGCCGTGGCGCTCGCGCAGCTCGAGAACCCTGCGACGCGCTTCGAGCAGGAGTGCGGTGTCCTCGGGCAGCGTGGCGGCGCGGAAGCGGGGTAGGCCGTGCTGACGGGTGCCCAGGATCTCGCCCTCGCCGCGGATTGAGAGGTCCACCTCGGCCAGGGCGAAGCCGTCTCCCTCCTCGGCGATCGCGTCGAGCCTGGCCCTTGCCGCGTCGGACTCCGGGTCCCCGAAGAGGATGCAGAAGGACTCGTGCTCACCGCGGCCCACCCGGCCGCGCAGCTGGTGGAGCTGCGAGAGGCCGAAGCGCTCGGCGCCCTCGACGAGCATCACGGTCGCGTTGGGAACGTCGATGCCGACCTCGATCACGGTGGTCGCAACCAGGACGTCTGCCTCGCCCGAGGCGAAGGCTTCCATCGCGCGTCCCTTCTGCTCGGAGGACATCTGGCCGTGAAGCAGGGCGACGCGGAAATCGCGCAGGTCGGTCGCGGCGAGCCGCTTCGCCTCCGCCTCGGCGGCCTTCGCCTGGACCGCCTCCGAGTCGGCGACCAGCGGGCAGACCACGAATGCCTGTCGGCCCTCGCGCAGCCGGGCGCGGATGAAGTCATAGGCGGCTGGGCGGCTCTCCTCGTCCACGACCCGTGTCCGGATCGGCCGCCGGCCGGCGGGCAGCTCGTGCAGAGCCGTGGTGTCGAGATCGCCATACGCGGTCAGCGACAGCGTGCGAGGGATCGGAGTGGCTGTCATGTGGAGAACGTGCGGGAGTCGACCACCCGGTCCCTTCGCATCGAGCGCCGCGCGCTGACGGACGCCGAAGCGATGTTGCTCGTCGACGACCGCGACCGCCAGCGAGGAGAACTGCACCGCCTCCTCGATCAGGGCGTGAGTTCCGACCACCAGCTGGGGCTGACCGGCGGCGAGCGAGTCGAGCAGCGCACGGCGCCGGCCGGCTGGAGTCGCAGAGGTGAGCAGTGTCGCCGTGATGCGAGGGTGTGATGCGAGGGCGCTCCGCGAGGAGCGACCCGTTTCATGCGGAGGCGAGGAGCAACCCGTTTCATGATGGGCCGCGAGCAGAACCTCCAGCGTGCGGAAGTGCTGTTCGGCGAGGGTCTCGGTGGGCGCCATCAGGGCCGCCTGGTGCCCGGCCTCGATCGCGCGGAGCATCGCGTGGACGCAAACCACGGTCTTGCCAGAACCCACCTCGCCCATCAGCAGACGCTGCATGGGCTGCGCCTCGGCGAGGTCCTCATCGATCTCGTCGATGGCCCGCCGCTGGTCGCCTGTCAGCTCGAAGGGCAGAGAGTCGATCCATGCCGCGGCCTGCCCGTCCGGCTCAGGAAGCCGGATGCCGCGCTTGCCGGAGACCCGGCGACCCCGTCGCGAGACGAGGGCCGCCTGGTAGAGGAAGAGCTCCTCGAAGGCGAGGCGTTCCCGGGCTGCCTCGGCGGCGTGCCCGTCGGGCGGGAAGTGGGAGGCCACCAGCGCGTCCTCTGCCCCGGTCATTCGCAGCTCCCGGCGCAGCCGCCCCGGCACGGGCTCGATGGCGTGGCGGGCCAGTGGGATCGCCTGCCAGACCCACTCGCGGATCCGCTGCGGGCGCAGCCGCTCGCTTGCCGCGTGGACCGGGACGATCCCGGTCGTGTGCAGGCCGGCCTCTGATGAGTCGAGAAACTCGTGCTCGGCGACATTGAAGCCGCGCTTCTCGAGCTTGCCGTGCAGGAAAAGCCTGGTCCCGGGCTGCAGCCGATCGGCGAGCCAGGCTCGGTTGAACCAGATGGCCTTCGCCTGGCCCGTCGCGTCGCTCACATCCGCTTCGAGAATGGTCAGCCGCCGGCGCCGCGTCGGGCGAACCTTCGCTCGGCTCACCTCCACCTTCACCGTCGCCTCCTCCCCCAGCTTCAGCTCCGCGAGCCCGACCGGCTCCGCGCGATCGCGGTAGCCGCGCGGAAGGTGACGGAGCAGGTCGCCCAGGCTGGAGATCCCCATCTCCGCGGCCGCTTCCGCGAGCTTCGGGCCGGCTCCGCGCAGCTTGGTGATCGGCGCGTCGAGGATCGTGGGTCGGGGCAGCGTCTTCAACGGTGCGGCGAGAAGCCTCTCGCGGTCGAGCGGCTCGCCGCTCCCCAGTGCTCGCGGGACGTAGA
>DATDKQ010000262.1:0-5839 GCA_036519915.1 Solirubrobacterales bacterium
GCGGCGGCTCCACCGGCCGCGGCAGCACCTCCGACGGCGGCACCCGTGACAGCTGTGCCGCCCGCGGCTGCGGCACCTGCACCGGCCGCTCCGGCCGCACCGGCGCCCGCAGCTCCAGCACCGGCGCCCGCAGCTCCAGCACCGGCTCCGGCGGCTCCGGCGCCGGCGCCCGCTGCGCCGCCGCCGCCCGCACCGGCCGCGGCGCCGCCACCGCCACCGCCGAACAGGCCGCTGACCTTGGCGAGCAGGGCGCCCTTGAGGATGAGGAGCGGGCCCGCCGGGAAGATCGCGGCGAGCGCCTTGGTGTCGGAGCGAAGCTGGGTGCGGAAGGCGCGACAGGCGTCACAGCCCTTGATGTGGCGGCGAGCCGGACCGTCGACCTTGGCGAGCCCCTCGGCGGCCTCGGCGAGTTCGATGCGGACCTCGTCGCAGGTGCGCTGGCGCGACTGGCTCGACTCGGCGAGCGCAATCCGCGCTCGGACGAGGAGGCTCTTCACGCCCGGGACGGTGGTGTCCATCGCCTTGGCGATCTCCTCATAGCTCATCGCGTCGATCTCGCGGAGCAGCAGCGCCGAGCGCTGGGTCTCGGGGAGCTCGCCGACGTCGGCCAGCAGACTGCGGAACTCCTCCCGGTTCTGGACGCGCTCGTGGGTGGTCACCCCGTTCATGTGGGGGTGGGTGTCCATCGTGTCCTGGCCGTCCGCGGTCGGCTTACGAAGGTGGTTGAGGCAGCGGTTCCGGGCGATCCGGTAGAGCCAGGGACGGACGGCGATCGGGCGCTCGTCGGCGACCATCGCCTTGTACGCGGCCACGAAGACCTCCTGGAGGACGTCCTCCGCATCCTCAGTGGAGCGGAGCATCTGGCGGCAGAAGCCGAGGAGGCGGGCCTGGTAGCGCTCGACGAGGGTGTCGAAGGCGTGCTCGTGGCCCCTGCGGGTCAGGGCGACGAGCTTCTCGTCCTCCTGGAAGCGGAGGAGCGGCGAGCGCCGGGCGAACAGCCCGCGTCGCTGGGCATGTGTGAGCGTTGAGGCTTCCAAAACGGCGGGTGGCGAAGGGGGAAGCTGCTCCTCCCTGCCTAGACGGAACACCGTAGCAGCGGTCCGGTTGCGCTTCGCGGCTACTTAATCCCGCGGAAATCTGGCGCTCAATCGGCCGATTCCCGCGCTATTTGCGGGGATTTCTCCCTCTCTCGACACCGATTCTCGGGGATGCGTCTAAGGCTCGCCTAAGCGGCCTGGCGGAGCTCAGCCTCGGCCTCGATGCCGACCGGGGCTCCCTCGTCGATCTCCGCCTCGACCTCGTGCGGGGTCGGTGGGCGCAGGACCAGCAGTGCAATCAGGGCGCCCATGGCCGCGGCGCCGGCGGCGATCAGGAAGGCGAGGTGGTACCCGCCGCTGAGGGCCGTGGTCACCGAGTCCCCGGCGGACTCGAGGGCGTTGGTCCTGTCGGTTGCGATTGAGCCGAGGGCGGCGAGGCCGACCGCGGCCGAGAGCTGGATCGAGACCTGGATGGTCCCGGAGGCGAGGCCGGCGTCGGCGGCGGGGACATCTTCGAGCGCCATCATCATCAGCGGCGGGTTTGCGGCCCCGAACCCGATACCCAGCAGGGCGAGTCCGGCGAACATCACGGGGAAGTACGAGGTGTGCTCTCCGGCCTGCGAGAAGATCAGCAGCCCGGCGGCGCCGCTCACGATCCCGGCGACCAGGGTCCGCTTGGGCCCGAACCGCGTGACGAGACGCGCCGAGATCCCGGCGGACATCGCCGCGAGAGCGATGCTCATCGCCAGGAAGGCGAGGCCGATCTGGACGGCGTCGAAGCCGCGCACGTGCTCGAGGTAGAGCGCACCGAGGAAGAAGGTGGAGAAGGCGCCGGTCACCAGGAAGCCGCGAACCAGGTTCGAAGCGACGAGGCTGCGCTCGCTCAGGATGCGCAAGGGCATGATCGGGTTCGAGACGCGGGCCTCGAAGGCGACGAAGGCGGCCAACAGGGCCAGCGAGGCTCCGGCCAGCGCCAGCGTCCTGCCGCCGGTCCAGCCCCACTCGGGAATCTTGATCAGGGCGTAGATGCCGAGGATCGAGGCGCCGGTGATCAGGACCGAGCCCAGCCAGTCGATTCCCTTGGAGACCCCGAGTCCCTCGTTCTCGACGATCAGCCGGCGACCGAAGTAGAACGCGGCCGCGCCGATCGGCAGGTTGACGAAGAAGATCCAGTGCCAGTTGATCGCCTGGGTCAGGACCCCGCCGAGCAGCAGTCCGAGTGAGGCGCCACCCGCGACCACGAAGGTGTAGGCGCTCATCGCCTTGGCGCGTTCACCCGCCTCGGGAAACTCGACGGCGATGATCGCGACCACCACCGCGGAGGTGAGGGCGGCCGCGGCTCCCTGGGCGAATCGCGCCCCGATCAGCATCGCGTCGGTCTGCGCCAGGCCGCAGATCATCGAAGCCACGACGAAGGACGCGAGACCGGTGAGGAAGATGCGCTTGCGGCCGAAGAGGTCGCCGAGCCGCCCGGCGAGCAGGAGCAGGCTGCCGAAGGTGATCAGGTAGCCGTCGATCACCCAGGTGAGGTTCGACTGACTGAAGTGGAGGTCTCGCTGGATCGAGGGGAGGGCGACGTTGACGATCGTCGTATCGAGCACGATCATCAGCTGCCCGAGGCAGACAACGAAGAGCGCAATCCACCTTGTGCGATCGCTGCGAGCCGGTACTCTTTGGTTAGTAGCCTGCACGAGGATCGTCACTATAGCAGTGATAATCATCGAATCAAGGATGATTGTTGAAATGGGGCTACGATTGGGAGAGAGATGACCACGCAAGCACCATCCGTCGCGGGAACCATGAACCTGCTGACGCGCCTCTCCCGCGTCACCTATCGCAGCGCCACCCCCGAGCTGATCGGCGTGAAGCTGAAGGAGTTCGTCGCGCTCACCTACCTGCGCGAGAGCACCCGCGCCACCCAGCAGAAGCTCGCGAAGACGCTGATGCTGGACGCGAACAACTGCGTGATCCTTCTAAACGGCCTCGAGGAGAACGGACTGATCGAGCGTGTCCGCGACCCGGAGGACCGCCGTCGCCACATCGTCGCGATCACCCCGAAGGGTCAGAAGGCCCTCGAGAAGGCGGAGCACGAGCTCGAGACCGTCGAGGACGACGTGCTCGGCAACCTGAGCCAGGACGAGCGCAACGAGCTGCGCGAGCTCTTAGCGAAGGCGCTCGAGGACCACTCGCTCGCGATCTAGACGGTCGGGCAAAGCGGGTCCTCGGCGCGAAGTTCGCCCTGCCGGGGTGGCCAAACTGGTCTAGGCAGCGGACTTAAAATCCGTGGCCCTTCAGGGCATGTGGGTTCGAATCCCACCCCCGGCACTAGTTCAGGAGGTTCTCCATCGAGACTGGTCCTCGAGGCGATCCTCCACCGAACGGACCTTGTCCGCGAGCGACTGCTCCTTGTCGCGGCGCTCGTCGAGCTTCAGCACGGTGTAGACGCGAGGGAGCCCCATCTCGAAGGGGACACGGTGGAGGTCGGCGACGACGGCGAGGATGTCCTCGGTCGATCCCTCCAGGTCGGTCCCCATCGCGTGGAGCTCGTAGCGGACCCGGTCCTGGCCGGCGAGCCGGCGCTGGATCTCCGCGATGTACTCGCCGGCGCTCGGGTCCGAGCGGCCGAGGCCGATCACGGTCAACTCTGCTGTTGCCATGGCTGAAGTATCGTCGGGCGGGTGAACGTCGTCATCGTCGGTGGCCACGGCAAGATAGGGCTGCGGCTCGTGAAGCTCCTCGCTGACCGCGGTGACAGCCCGCGGGGGATCATCCGCAAGACCGAGCAGGCGCACGACCTCGAGGAGATCGGCGCGGAGCCGATCGTCCTCGATATCGAGAACGTGGACGACATCGATGACGCGCTTGCGGGCTCTGACGCCGTCGTCTTCGCAGCGGGAGCTGGCCCGGGTAGCGGGCCGGCCCGGAAGCGGACGGTCGACTACGGCGGCGCGGTGAAGCTCGCCGACGCCTGCCGCTCGCAGGAGATCCGCCGCTACGTGATGGTCAGCTCGATCGGCTCGAACCGGCCGGAGACCTGGTCCGATCAGATGCGCCCCTACCAGGAGGCGAAGTCCGAGGCCGATAAGTACCTGGTGGAGAGCGGCCTCGACTACACGATCATTCGGCCTGGAGGGCTCACCGACGGCCGCGGGACCGGCAATGTGCAGATTGCCGAGAGGGTCGAGTACGGCACCGTCACCCGGGACGATGTCGCGGCGGTGATCGCCGAGTGCCTGGTCGCCGACAACACGATCGGCAAGGCCTTCGACCTGCTCAACGACGGCACGCCCATTTCGGAAGCAATTCGCGCTCTTTAGGCGGCGCCGGGACCCGCTCTGAGGGTCCATTTGGTCTGTTCGGGACAATGAGCGGCTGACCATGTCCCATCCCCATCCCCTCACCTGGCTCTACCGCAAGCTCGGGCCGCGGTACCCGACCGTGTTCGTCACGGCGGAGCTGCAGACCGCCTTCGTGGTCGCGACGGGCGCCGTCGCCCTGTTCAGCTTCTACTACTCCGTCTCGGGTCACGACTTCATGAAGATCCTCGCGGTCACGCTTGCTCTGACCGCGATCGGGGTCGGCTTCGTCCTGGTCAGGGTCCTCAGGCGGCTCCGCCCGCTGACCGCCTGGGTCGCGGGGGACCGCACCTCCGAGAAGACGGCCGAGGCCTGGCACCTGGCGGTGAACCTGCCAGTTGAGCTGGTCCGCCGGGACTTCTACGTCCCGGTGGTGGTCACCGTGATCACGGTCGTCGCCGCGGTTGCCATCCTGGGCTTGAGCTGGCTCGCCTTCTTCCCGATCATGCTGGCGGCGCTGCTTACCGCCGCCTACGCCGGGACGCTGCATTACCTCGCGCTCGAGCTGGCGCTGCGGCCGATCCTCTTCGACATCAACGCGGCCCTCGACCGGCCCGTGCGGATCGACCGGCCGGCGGTGCCCTTGCGGGTGAAGCTGCTGGGCTCGCTGCCGCTGATCAACGTGATCACGGGCATCGTCGTCGCCGCGCTCACTTCCGACGGCGGCGGGACCGACGCGCTCACCGCCGCGGTGCTGCTCGCCCTCTTCGTCTCCTTCACGATCAGCTTCGAGCTCACCGTCCTGCTGACCCGCTCGATCCTGCGGCCGATCGAGGACCTCGAGGCCGCCACAGAGCGGATCCGCCAGGGCCGCTTCGACGAGCACGTTCCGGTCACCACCTCGGATGAGTTCGGCGAGCTGTCCTCGGCCTTCAACCAGATGGTCGACGGACTCGCCGAGCGCGAGCGCCTGCGCGAGGCCTTCGGCACCTACCTCGACGAGGAGGTCGCCCAGCACCTGATCTCCGAGGACTTCCAGCCCGGTGGAGAGGAGCTCGAGGTCTCGCTGGTCTTCGTCGACGTGCGCGATTTCACGGCGGCCGCAGCGGACGCCGACGCGCCCGAGGTGGTGGCGCGGCTCAACGAGCTCTTCGAGTGCATCGTCCCGATCGTTGCCCGCCACCGGGGCCACATCGACCAGTTCATCGGCGACGCCGTGCTGGCCGTCTTCGGCGCGCCGGAGAGGATCCACCAGCACGCCGACCGCGCGGTGCAGTGCGCTGTGGAGCTGGCGCGGACGATCAACAGCCGCCAACCCGGGGGCTTTCAGGTGGGTGTCGGGGTCAATTCAGGGAGCGTCGTCGCGGGTTCGATCGGCGGCGCCGGGCGCCTCTCCTTCAGCGTGATCGGCGATGCGGTGAACCTCGCGGCCAGGGTCGAGTCCTCCACCCGCGAGACCGGCGACTCGGTCCTGATCACCGGCGAGACGCGCGCGCAGCTTTCCGA
>DATDKQ010000263.1:0-2042 GCA_036519915.1 Solirubrobacterales bacterium
TCGGTGCTCGTCGGGCGGTCCTCGGCGATCCACTTCTCGCGCGGGCCGTTGATCAGCCTGACCTTGTCGTGGCCGTAGTAGCGGAAGTACCAGTAGGTGTAGGCGGCGAACCAGTTGTTGCGGTCGCCGTAGAGGAGAACGGTGTGGTCGTTCGAGATCCCCCGACTGCCCATCAGCTTCCCGAACTCCTCCGGGCCGAGGAAATCCCGCTTCACCTGGTCCTGGAGGTCCGTCTTCCAGTCGAACCCGATCGCCCCCGGGATGTGGGCCTCGGCGTAGAGCGCCGGGTTCTCGTCCACCTCCACGATCCGGATGTCGTCGTCCTCGAGGTGGTCGGCGACCCAGTCGGTCTCCACCAGCACGTCATTTGCGTAATCGGCCATCGCTTCGCCTCTCTCTCGTGGCTCCGAAGTTAACTCTGTAATCCTGATCAGACTTTATCCAATTGGCTCCCCAGCCCGCCTGCCGCATGCCTCAGAGAGCCGGCGCGGCGTCCGCAGACCGGCGGTATGGTTGCCGTGGGTATGGCGGAGAGGCGTTCGAAGGGCAAGGACACGACGCGCGCGAGTCGAGGCACCGCGCCGAGCGAGGCGAACATCAAGGATCTCGAGAAGTTCGAAGCCTCCGAGGAGGCGAAGCGACACCAGCCCTCAGACGTCGACGCAATGGGACGCGACAAGCGCCGGGAGGTGGTCGGTCACTCCTACGGGCCCTCGGCGCGGAGCCAGATCATGTTCTTCGTGGCGGTGGGAGCCGTGGTGGTCGTCATCGTCGGCGGCTGGCTGGGCCTGGTCGCGCTCTTCGACAAGCCTCCGACCCACTACAAGGACACCGCACCCTGGTCGACGACTGCGGCCACCGCCTCGCTCGCCGCTCAGCAGAACGCCAAGCCCGTCGATCCCGCGGAGCCCTGCGGGGAGCCCGGAAACCCGTACCCGATCCCGCCGCAGAGTCCCTGCGCACCGGCCTCGAAGGCGAACGCCTTCCAGGGCAAGTCATCCGGCGACTAGCCACTCGATCGCGCCGGCTGAGCGAGCGGCCCAGCCGGGCTCACCGCGATCCCCGGTGAGCAGGGTCACCGGGATCCGCCACCTCTCTCCCGCCCGCTCGGTGATCCGGGCACCCTCGGCGAGCGTTTCGGCGTCCACCGATCCGGCCGCCTCGTAGGCGAAACCCCGCACGGGGCTGTCGACCAGCTTCTCCAGCAGGCTCTCCAGGCGTGGGCCGTGAATGGCCGAGATCGCGTCCCCCTCACCGCCCACAGAGCCGAGCAGCCAGACGACCACGGCCACGTCTCCGCAGAGCTCGAGCACCGTTCCCGCTCGGTCCGGGTCCGCCTGGGCGGCTTCGATCTCGGCGGCCTCGATCGCTTCCACGCCGGCGGCCCGCCTGCTCGTGCCGCGCACCCGCCAGCCAAGCCGCGCCAGCTCCGCGCCGAGCTCGCGGCCGTGGCAGCCACAGCCGACGATCAGCGCACGGGCCAACTACTCAGCGTCGACTTCGCCGTCCTCGGAGAACGGACCGCGACCGCGTGCCCTGATCGCCTGGTCCTCGCGAGCCTGGCGCTCGACGTCCTCCTCGGTGATCTCCGGGGCGCCGCGCCTTCGCCGGTAGGCGTTCTGCGCCTCGATCATCTGGCGGACGTCGTCGACCTCGTTCTGGGCCTCGACCTCGGGCGAACGGGTCGGCTTCCAGTCGATGATGTCGGCCACCCTGTTCCGTTCGAAGGCACGCGTGAGCGCGACCATGATCAGGAAGAGGAGGACGAGAAGCCCGAGCGTAAGGCCTATAAGGACCATCTCCCAACTCTGAGGCTACAGTGCCGAGCGGTGCCTGAGGCGGTGATCATCGATGCGTTGAGGACGCCGATGGGCGGCTTTCGCGGGTCCCTCGCCGGCATCAGGCCGGACGATCTGGCCTCCCACGTCGTCTCCACGGTGGTCCAGCGCAACGGGATCGATCCCTCCCGGATCGACGACGTCTACATGGGCGCGGCCAACCAATCGGGCGAGGACAATCGGGACGTCGCCCGCATGGCGGCA
>DATDKQ010000264.1:0-21023 GCA_036519915.1 Solirubrobacterales bacterium
TCGGCGCCGCCATCGAGCGCCTCCAGCGAGCGCCAGAGCTCGAGCTTGCCGGTGATCCCCATGGTCAGCCCCTCCAGCTCGAGCACCCGGCTCAGCGGTGAGTAGCCGACCAGCCGGCCGTTCCGCTTGAGGCGCGTCCCCAGCTCGGTCACGCGCGCGAAGGCCAATCGGATCTGCTTCTGCCTGACGCCGGCGCGGTCCATCACCTCCTGCAGCGTCGCCTTGTCCTCCTCGATCTCCTTGGCGATCTGCGCGATTCCTCTGCCGTACTCGTTGTCCTGGTTCTGGCGGGCGATTCTCTTGGCGAGGTTCTCTCCCACCACCGAGCCAGCCAGGTGGTCATTCAGATAGATGCCGAGCAGCTTGCGGTCCATGGCGCGGGAATTCCCGGCAAATGCCTCGCCAAACCCCAGCGGCGTCAGCTCCAATCGTGAATGCGCGCCGCCAGTTCGGCCGCGACCCCGGCCGCGTCGCCTCTCCGGTTGAGGACCCGCACCGCAGGCACTTCTCTGGCATCGCACGCGGTCTCCACCCGCTCCGCGGTCAGTTCAGACACCCGGGTCCCGTCCGTTAGCACGAGACAGAGATCAGCCGGGTTGAGCACGCCGCCCACCGCGACGCGGGTCAGCTCGGGGCCGGCACCGAGATCGGTCACCGCAAAGTCGAAGCGGTCCGCGACCAAAACACCGGCGATGCCACGGGCAACTGCGTCCGAGAGCGGCATGTCGCTCGGAGGTCCTCCCAAAAGATGAAGGCGCGTGGTGACCTCGACCAGTTCTGGCTCCTCGGCGAGCTCCAGAGTGCCGGCCGCGGGCCGCAGGCCATCTCCGGTAAAGCGGCGAAGCGTCGGCGAGCCCAATCCGAACTCCTCGGCGAGAGTCGGATTCGGATCGCAATCGACCGCAAGCGTCTTGGCGCCATTGGATGCAAGCTCGCGAGCGAGCTGGGCCGAGATCGTCGTCTTGCCCACGCCCCCTTTGCCGGCGATCGTGACTTTCAGCGGGCTGACGCGGCGTCGCGCTGCGAGCGGTCGCCCGACCGTGGGAGCGCAACGAACTCTTCGTAGCGACTCAGGAAGCTGGCCACGGACTCCTGGCCTGCGGCGATCGCCTTGGCGTTACGATGGAGCTCCTCCATACCGGACCGGGTGATCTCGTAGATGCGGCGGTCCGGGCCGTTCTCGGAGGGCTCCCAGACCGAGCGAACCAGCTTGTCCTTCTCGAGTGCCCGCAGCGCCCTATACAGGCCTCCGGGGTCCGAGCCGTTGAATCCGAGGGACTGAACGCGCTCCAGCAGGTCGTAGCCATGCGCGGGCTCCTCCCGCAGTAGGAGCAGCAGACAGGGGCGAAGGAAGTTCTTCGGCAACGCCGGCGCAGGCTCAGTGGACATGGGCTCGGTCCTCAAGGCACCGCGCCGCCTCCTCAGGAGAGGAGTGGCACCAGCAATCCTCATCACACTCGCCGTGGGTCGGTCGGGTGAGGTCGGCGAACTCGTCGGCGAAGGAGCGCTTGCCGAGCTCGATGCCCTTGGAAGTAAGACCGAAACGCTCGCCCTCCTGCTCCAGGTAGCCCTCCTCGACGAAGCGCACCAGGAACGGGCCCAGCGTCTGCGCCGGGACCGCCAGGAAACCCGCCAGCTCAGCGGCGGCCGGGCGCTCGGCCAATCCCTCCGAGCTCATCCAGTACATGGCCTGAAGCACCTCGTCGCGAACGCGGAGTGCCTCGAGCTCACTCATCGGCGCCGCCTCGGCTCGTCACGGGCGCCGTTGAACCGCCGCCGTTTGCGGGCAGGGCACGCGCAATCGAAGCGATCGCCTGGACAGCCGGGCTGTTCGGGTCGAAGTCGAGCGGCGCCTGTTCGGCGCGCTCAGCCTCGAGCAGCTTCTCGTCATAGGGGACCGTCGCGGCGATCTCGAGGCCATGCTTCTCGGCGAACTCCCTCACCGCCTCGAGCTCGTTCTCGTCGCGCACCTTGTTGGCAACGAGCAGGATTCGCTTCAGACCCAATCCCTTGCCGAGCTCGGCCATGCGTCGCCCTGTTTCCAGAGATTTGAAGTACGGCTCGACGATGGTCAGCATCACGTCCGCGTACTTGGCCGTCCCACGCGTCAGATGCTCGGGCGAGGCCTCGGTATCGAGCAGGGTCACGTCGGCATCGGCGTCGGTCGCCGACTCGATCAACTCGCGGACGGTGGCATGCATGCCGCAGTAGCAGCCGCTGCCGGCGTCCTCCTCGTGCGGGTGAGCCATGACCAGCAGGGTGACCCCATCCGGGCCCTCCACGGAGTGGGTGGAGCGAAGCTCCTCCAATGACTTCTTGAGCTCGAAGCCATCGTCCCCTCGTTCGAGGAGACCGCTTGGCAGCACCGGCAGGTCGTTGATCCGATCCGCAGAGATCCCGAGTGTGAGCGCGAGGTTCGGGTTGGTGTCGCCGTCGATCGCCAGCACGCTGTGGCCGTCACGGGCGATCAGGCGCGCGAGCGTTCCCGAGATCGAGGTTTTGCCTGAGCCGCCCTTGCCTGCAATCGCGAGCTTCATCCGTCTCCTCTCCGCTAGGTGCGCTCCGCAGCTACCGAGGATACCGGCCGCTGCCTCCTGGCCGGGCGCGTGCCGCCGAGCCCCCGGATGAGCGCCGCGAGGCCGTTGATCGCCCGAGGATCGTGGCCGGGAACGAAATCGTCCACGTACGGCATCGCCGCCCGCATCCCGATGGCAAGCGGCTGCATGTCGATGTCCGCAGGGCGCGGGTTCACCCAGATCAGCCGCCGCGACTGCAGCTGCAGCCTCCTGGTCTCACGCGCGAGCAGCTCCGGATCTCCGCGGTCCCAGCCATCGCTGAAGACGACCACGATCGCCCCGCGCGCCATCCCCCGCCGTCCCCAGGTTCCGTTGAACTCGGCCAGCGCGGCGCCGATTCGAGTGCCGCCGGACCAATCCCCGACGGACGCCCTCGCCTTCTCGAGCGCCCGGGTGAGGTCACGGTCGTCAAGTGTCCTGGTCAGGCGGGTGAGGCGTGTGGCGAACACGAACGCCTCGGCCTCGATCCCGGCGGCGACCGCCGCACGGAGCGAGGCAAGCAAGACGCGTGAGAAGCGCTCCATCGACCCGGAGACATCGGAGAGCAGCACAAGCCGACGGGGGCGGACGGAGGCCGCCGCCCAGGCCGGACGCAGCGCCTCCCCGTCGGTCCGAAGCGCGCGCCGGACCGTCCGGCGCAGGTCGAGTCGCCCACGCCGACTCGAGGGTCGAGAGCGGCGGGAGAGTCGCTCCGGATGGGCGCGTCGCAGCGCCTCCCCGAGAGCCCGCACGGCCTGGAGCTCATCGCGCTCATAGGCGAGGGGCCGGACATCTGTCTCGACGCTCTCGGGGCTGTACGCAGCGAGCACCCCCCGCCTCTTACCCAGCCCCGGTTCCTGCGCCCCGGCGGTGGGAATCTCCTGGGCCGCACGAGAGGATCCACCATCGAGCAGGTGCCCGGAGCGACCCTCCAGGCGAAACTGAGGCAGCGATTCTCCGCCGTGCTGGGGGCCGGGCATGCGCGGGTCAGTCTCGCCGTGCTCGACGACGGGACCGCCTGCGCCGTCCAGCCTCTGGCCCTTCCAGAACCGGTCGAAAACCCGCTCGAATGCCGGTCCTTCGTGAGGGCCGCGCAGGAAGCAGGCGCGCGCCGCCCAGCGGACCTGCTGTCGGTCGTCGATGTCGATCGAGGCAAGTGCGCGGGACAGCGCAAGCTCCTGGTCGACGGTGGTGCTGAGGCCTTCGGTGCGGAGCGCTCGCCCCAACGCGACGACCGCGTCGGTGACCCAGGCCGATGCTTCGTGTAGCCCACTTTGGCCCCCCGAGGTCATGCCGCCTCTCGGCGGCCGCCACCCTCCGGGCCTTCACCGCGGGAGCGCTCGATCAGCTCTGCAATCCCCTCGCGGCGAACCCGCTCGATGTCCTCGTGGGCCTTGAGCAGGGAGCCGAGCGATCGCTCAGCCACATCTGGTGCGACCTCGGTGGCACCGAGAGCCGCCAGGGACTCGGTCCAGTCAAGTGTTTCGCCGACCCCGGGCAACCGGTAGAGGTCGAGCCAGCGAAGCTGCTCGACCAGCGCGCACGCCTGCGCGGCGAGGCTCTCGGGCACCTGCGGCAGCCGCGCCCGGACTATCGCCGTCTCTCGCTCCAGGTCCGGATGCTCGATCCAGTGGTAGAGGCAGCGTCGCCTGAGCGCGTCGTGGAGCTCCCTGGTCCGGTTCGAGGTGATCACCACAACCGGCGGTCGCTCCGCCTCCACCGTCCCGATCTCGGGGATCGTCACCTGGAAGTCAGAGAGGAACTCGAGCAAGAAAGCCTCGAACTCGTCGTCAGCACGGTCGAGCTCGTCGATCAGTAGGACGCAGCCCGGGGCGGACAAGGCCTCCAGCAGCGGCCGTCGGACGAGAAAGCGCTCCGAGTAAATGGGCTCCGACCCCTCCGAGCGCAGGTGGAGGAGCTGTCGCTGATAGTCCCAGTCGTAGAGCGCGTGGTGGACGTCGATCCCCTCGTAGCACTGGAGGCGCACCACGGGAACGTCGGTGGCGGCGGCCAGCGCCTTGGCGAGCTCCGTCTTCCCTACGCCGGGCTCGCCCTCGACCAGGAGCGGCCGGCGGATCTGGAGAGCCAGGTAGACGACCGTGGCCAGCCCTTCGTCGACCAAGTAGCTCTGTGTGGCGAGCGACTCGCGCAGCTCGTCGATCGTCTCTGGGGCGCTCATGCGACGTCCACCGGCTCAGCGAGCCAGTCGCGCACGACCTCCTGGACCTTGGCGGCCGCGATGGCGACGGCCTTCTCGACAGCGGGCGAGAGCCCCTGCTCGAGCTCGTCGACGTTCGTCGGCTGGCAACCGACGATCAGGACCCGCTGTGGCAGGGCGTCCATCGACTTGGCCATCGTCAGCACACGCTCCGGGTTAGCCAGGTGCACGTCGGCAACATGCTCGCCGTCCAGGACCTCCGGATCGATGAGGAAGACCGTGCCCGGCTCCGCCGCTCGGTCCACGGCATCGATCAGAACGAGGCCGTCGCAGCCCGCGAGCAGCTCCTGGAGCAGCGCGATCCCGCCGATCCCGGTCTCGACCACCTCGGCGCCCTCCGGCAGGCCGGTGAGACACCCCGCGACCGCCGGGCCGAAGCCGTCGTCGCCTCGGAGGACGTTGCCGACGCACCCGACGATCACCCTCCGGCTCACGCCACGTTCACCGCCACCTGCACCGTCCCGTTCCGCATCGCGACCGGCACGACGCGCAGGCCGTCGCCCGCTTCGCCGTCTACCCGCTTCCCAGTGCGCACGTCATATGCGCAGTTGTGCCAAGGGCAGACAATCACGCCCTCAGCAGTCAGACGAGCGCCGCTCAGCGAATTGCCGTCGACCGGACAGCCATCGCGCAGGGCGTAGACCTCCCCCTCGAAGTTCGCGAGGAGGAGCCCGATGCCGTCGAGCTCCGCCACCGCTAGCTGCCCCGGGTCGAGACCCTCCCCCGCGTCGGCAGCGACGAAGACGGGCTTCCGGAGGTTCTCGATCTGCAATAGCTGCGGGCCCGGGTCGCCCCCGGCCTCCTCGGCGAGCACTTCCTTAAAGCCGGGATAGTGCTGGCGCAGCGCCTCCTCGATTCCCCGCTTTAGCGTCATCGCCGAAGCGGCGCAGCCCGCGCACGAGCCGCTCATGCGCAGCTCCACGACGCCGTCGGATACGCCGAGCAGCTCGACCTGCCCGCCGTGCGAGTGGATGTAGGGGCGCACCTCGTCGAGCGCCTCCTCCACCAGGACCTCGTCGTCGGGAGGGGAGATGTCGTACATCTGCAAAAGCGCCTGGGCGATCGGATCATCGGTGTCCCCGGCGGCGATCCGCTCCAGTGCGGGCCGGTGAATCGCGTCAACGAGCTGCAAGAGGAGGAGCGCCCGCTCGTCCCCCTCCCTCTGGAGGGTCTCCACGAGCGCGTCGAGCTCGGCTACGGCCTTGTCGAACTCCATACGGCCTCCACGATCTCCGACAACCTCTCCTCGATCTCGGGGCTGAGCTCCTCGCCCCACTGCTCGCTGGCGGGCTCCACCTCGATCACCCGTACATCGGGCGGGAAGCCGCCGAACGCGCCGCAGACGACGAGGGTGTTGTCCAGCGAGATTACTCCGGTGACGGCCTCCGAAACGCGGGTCTGGATCTCCTCGTTATCCGGCAGCCTGCCGTCCCAGCGGTAGACGGTGACGGTTCCGGGGGCGCGGCCTCGCGCGACCGCCGCAACGAGCACGATGCGGTCGTAGTCGGGCCTCTCCTCGAGGTTCTGTGAGAACCCGACGGGGTGGTAGGAGACGTCCTCGACCTCCACACCGTTCCCCGCCCGCCTGACGAGCTGCTCAATCACATGGAGGCCGATCGAGCCATCGCGCAGGTTGCGGTAGCCGATCCCGCCGACGAGAACTCGAAGGCGTCCCGGCGGATCGCCCTCAGTGCTCGTGCTCTTCGTCGACTCCGCAGGCGCAGGTGACCACGTCACGCGAGATCACCCGGTTCTCTGTGTGGATGTGGGTGGTACACGGCATGCACGGGTCGAAGCTGCGGATCGTTCGCAGGATGTCGATTCCCTTGTAATCCTCGGGCTTCTCGAAGTTCTCCAGCAGCGGGGTTGCATGGACCGCCTCCTCGTACGGTCCCGGATTGCCGAAGGGATCCTTGGGCGAGGCCATCCAGGTCGAGGGGGTGAGAATCTGGTAGTTCTCGATAACTCCCTTGTCCATCACCAAATGGTGGGTGAGGTAGCCACGCCCTGCTCCCCAGAAGCCCGCGCCGACTCGGAAGTCCTTCGGCATCTTGTACTTGGTCGAGACCTTCGTGTCCCCCTTTCGCATCATGTCGAGGCCGATCAGCAGGTTGTCGTAGGCGATCAGGGCCGTATAGAGGATTGCGTGGGCGCGGGCGCGGTTGCGCTCGAACGCGCCCCAGCTCTCTGTGGGCACCACCCACTCGTACTCCTTGCCCGGGAGCGCGCCCTGCGGGACGTTGAGCTTCAGGCTCTTCCCGGTCGGCTCGATGAACCGGGTCTTCGTGTAGTCGTCGGAGACGGCTGCCGCCCACAGTCGCGAGTACGGCCCCGTCTCCATCGCGGTGCGATCCCAGCGCGGCGAGGTGGACCACGAGTACTTGTCCTTCCAGTTGGTCCCCTGCGGCTTGGGAATGGTCTCCTTGTTCCATGGGTGGTTCGGGGGCAGCGGGTTGCCGTTCGGGTCCTCCTTGAACTTGTATGACCCATTGCCCGCACCGCCGTCCGTCCAGTCCTCGTAGAAGGAATGCTCGACGAACTCCTCGACACCCATGTTGAGCGCGGTCATCGACTTCGTTGCCAGATCACCGTCCCGAATCACCGCCGGAGGCGCCCACCGCTTGCGGGCCCAGTCGTCGACGTTGGCGAAGGTCGCGTCATACGCCTCGGGGTCATCCCACTGTCCCGTCTCAATCAGGTTGGCCGGACGCCGGCCGATCTCGCGGTACTGCGGGTTCACCTCGTAGAAGAAGTCGACGATGTCGTTGTAGACCGCGACCACCTTCTGCCCGTAGTCGAAGAACTTGACGATCCGCAGGTGGATCTCGTTCATGTCGGAGAGGTCGATGGTGGCGCTGATCCCGCCGGGGATCACGGTCTGCGGGTGGGGGTACTTGCCGCCGATCAGGACGTAGGCCTCGCGCGCAACCCGCGTCATGTGGAGGGCCTCGACATAGAGCTCCCCGGTGAGGGGGGTCATCGCGGTCATGATCTCGGCGATCGTCGAGTAGCCATGCACCTCCTTGCCGGCCGCGGGGGCTCGCTGCGCCTGCTCCCAGATCTCGGGGTTCGTCTCGCGCACAGCGGGCTCGGAGAAGTCGGGGCCAGCGAGCAGGAAGAGATGGAGAGGGTGGTCGTAGAGGTACTCGAGCGAGAGGAGGAGATTGCGAGCGACCGTCCCCATGGGCGGAGGTTGAATGCCGAAGGCCATCTCGAGGGCGAGCGCCGAGGTGGTCGAGTGCACTCCGCCACAGACGCCGCAGGCGCGGCTCGAGATGAAGATCGCGTCCCGTGGGTCCCGGCCCTTGAGGATCACCTCGTAGCCGCGGAACAGGGTCGCCATCGAGTCCGTCTCGAGCACCTGCCGGCTCTCCAGGTCGACCACCGTGTGGAAGGCCAGTGCACCCGCCACCCTGGTGACCGGATCGAAATCGACCTGCCGAATGTGGCCATTCCGCTCGAGCAGTTTCTTCAGCTTCGCCTCGTCCTGCTCGATCGGAGTGACCTCGGTGACCTCATACGAATAGGGATCGGCGACACCCTCCTTCAGGTGCGCCACGCCGTTCTCGTCAAACTCGACCGGCAGGTTCTTGAAGCACATCGCGCTAGCTCTCCTCCCCTTCGCCCTCGCCGTCCGCCTGCCGGTAGATGTCCCTGGTGCGAGGGTTGGGTTGCTCCCGGCTTCGCTCGGCCTGATTCACCGAGCCTCGGTACTGGAGCTTGCTGTAGAAGAACCCTTCCAGTTTCGAGCCGAGGCTTGGCTTGCTCGACTCGCTGGAAAAGGCGCTCGGGACCTCACCGCTTCGATCCCAGATCGCCTCCCGGTTGCGGTTGTGCATCGTCACCCGGCGCAGTCGCTTGATGGCCGCGCCGTAGACCCGGGTGGTGCCTCCCGAGACGAACGACCCCGGGGGCGCCTTGTAGAAGGGGGAGAACTTGTCCGGGAACCCGGGCATGGTGCAGCCGATGCATGCGCCTCCGGCCACCATGCAGCCGCCCATGTGGTTGATCGCGCCGCGCTCGGTGATGTTGCACTGGACCACAGGCCCCCAGCAGCCGAGGTCGACCAGGCATTCCTGGTCGCCCTCCTGCTTCGCGAACGTGCCCTCCTCGTAGTAGCCGGCTCGAACGCAGTGGCGGTGCACCGTCTCGCCGAACTGCCAGGCGGGCCTGCCGAGCTCGTCGAACTCGGGAAGCGGCCCGCTCCCCTGCAGGAACATCAGCACCGCCGCCACCACCTCGGTGAAGTTGTCTCCCACCGGTGAGCAGCCAGGGACGTTCACCACGGGAACGCCGAGCGCCGAGCTGTAGTCCTTGCCGAGGAAGTCCATCAGGCTCATCGAGCCGGTGATGTTTCCCGCCGCAGCGGGGACGCCTCCCCAGGTGGCACATGTGCCGATCGCGACGCACGCCGCGGCGCCCGGCGCCATCCACCTGATCCAGTCGGTGACCCTGAGCGGCTGGTCGTCCGCCCGGGGTGAGTCCATGGACTCCGGCCAATCGGAGCCCACACCGAGCCCCGAGAAGTAGCCCTCGTCCTCGAAGGCCTGATCGTCTGGGATGGAGCCCTCCAGCACGACCACGTAGGGAGCGCCGAGCTCTCCCGCCACAGCCTGGGCGAACGGCTCCACGAAGCTCGCGCCGGCGTCCACGGAGAGCACCGGGTGATGGAGGTACAACTTCGGCATCCCCGGAATCGATCCCGCCAGCAGCTCCTCGACCGATGGGGAGGTGGCGCCGGTAACGGCAACCGAGCAGCCGTCGCAGCTCATTCCAGCGAGCCAGAAGACGTGAATCTCCTCGATCGGCCCGTCGGTGGCACCGCCCAAACCGCCGATACCGTGCGGAACGTCGGCCCCAAACACCTTGCCGACGTGAGGCGGCCTCTGAATCTTCGGCGCGACGGTGTCCTGCTTCGCTTCCAGAGTCCCTCCTTCGCGTCCCTTGGGGCAGGTCTGTGTATCGTACATATAGCCTGAAGTCCGGAGCTGAAATCGGTTCAAGACCGAGGCGGAGGAGAGGTTGACCAAGAGCTTCAGATGTTCCGACGCGGGAGTGGTCTGCCGAGCCCACATCACCGGGGAGACCGAGGAGGAGGTGCTCCAGAAGGCCGTCGAGCACGCGAAGCAGAAGCACGGCGTCGACCTGACGGTCTCCACCACGCTCGCGAACTTCGCGAAGAGCGCGATCCGGGACGAGGGCTCGGCTCCCCCGCCAGCGGAGAGGGTCTGAGCCGGTGGCCCTTGCCTTGTCGACTTGGTGGTACGTCGGCTGGGTGATCGCGGCCGTCGTCGTAGTGATCGCGGCGACCCTCCTGCTCGCCCTCATCTTCCTCGGACGGCGGGTGTCCGGCCAGGCAGACGACATCACCGCCGCCCTCGACGGCACGAGGGCCAACACGGTCCCCCTCTGGGACGTCAAGCAGATCAACATCAACATCGACCGGATCACGCGGGCGCTGGCTGCAGCTCGAAAGGCCTTGGGCGGATGACGCTGGCCGTCTCGACGGGCACCGCCGTGCTCAGCCTGATCGGGCTGGCAATCGGCCTGGCGATACTGCTCGTCGTCCTCGCTCTCTTCAACCGCGTCGTGCGGCCCGCTCTCGAGATCAACCGGTACGCCAAGGACATCCTCGATGGTGGAATCGGGATCGCGAAGAACCTCGACGGTGTCGACGAGCTCGCCAGGACGCGTGAGCTGGCCACCTCACTTCCGCCCCTTGCGGTCGCGTACCTCGAGGTCGTCAAGAAGGAGCTGCCATGACGGTCGCTCTGGCCAGTTCAGTCGAGACCGCCTGGTGGGTGTCACTTGCCGTCGGCCTCGTCGTAGCGCTCGTCGTCTGGTTCCTGCTGGAGTGGCTGCGCCGGACGGTGAAGGAGGTCGACCGCGCCGTCGACGACGTCTGGACGATGGGAAAGCGGGTCGCGCAGAACACGGCGACCACCCACATGCTCGTGGGAACCAAGGAGCTCGGTGTCGAGCTGTTGGAAGAGGTCAAGCGCCACGGTGAGCTGGCGGAGAGGAGAAAGGGATGAAGACACTGCTGATCGTTCTGACCCTGGCCGAGCTGGCGATCCTGGTCATCGTCCTGGCCGCCTACCTGATCGCCATCGCCGCAACGCTGCGCAAGATCTCCCACACCCTCGGACTGGTCACCTTCGGCGTACGGGCGATCGAGAAGCAGACGGAACCGATCGGTCCGGTCGCCACGGACATCAACGGAGCGCTGGAGCAGATCGCCGATGCGCTCGAATCCGTGGTCGGACCGCAGGGCTCATCGGACGCCGAGAGCGCCGAAGCCGGTGCGTCGGGGGCCGCCGTCGCCGGCGAGGGACCCGCCGAACGCTGACCATGGCCACAGCGCCGCCACGCGCGATCGAGCGGCGCCGCCTTCGGATCACCGGAGTCGTCCAGGGCGTCGGGTTTCGGCCGTTCGTCCACGGTCTTGCCTCCCGGCATGGGCTCGGCGGCTTCGTTCTCAACGACGGCGCGGGGGTGATCGTCGAGGCCGAGGGTGAGCGCGAGTCGCTCGACCGGTTCATCGGCGCAATCACCAACGAGGCTCCCTCGCTGGCCCGAATCGACGATCTGATGACGGAGCCGGTGCGGCCGAAGGGAGCCCGGACGTTCCGAATCAAGACGAGCGCGGGGGGTGAGGCAACGGCCCTCGTCCCGGCCGACGTCGCCACCTGCGACGACTGCCTCCGTGAGCTGGGCGATAGGCGGGATCGTCGCCATCGATACCCGTTCATCAACTGCACACAGTGCGGTCCCCGCTTCACGATCGTCGAGCGGGTCCCCTACGACCGGCTGAACACGACGATGGCGGGCTTCCAGATGTGCGAGCGGTGCCGAGCGGAGTACGAGGACCCGGCTAACCGCCGCTTCCACGCCGAGCCGATCGCCTGTCCCGACTGCGGTCCCGTGCTTCGGCTGGGATCCGCCACGGGTGACGAAGCGCTCTCGGTCGCGCTCTCGCTGATTCGCGCCGGGCGGATCGTGGCGGTCAAGGGCCTCGGCGGCTACCACCTCGCCTGCGACGCCGCGAGCGAGGAGGCCGTGGCACGGCTGCGCGTGCGAAAGCACCGCGAGGAGAAACCGTTCGCCGTGATGAGCGCAGAGCCGGAGTCGCTGTGCGAGCTCGGGCCTGAGGAGCAGGAGCTGCTCGGGTCAAGACGCCGCCCGATCGTGATCGCGCGCCGCCATCGGGACGCGCTGCTCGCCAGGAGGATCGCACCCGGGTCGCCCTGGATCGGCCTGATGCTGCCCTATACCCCGCTCCACCACCTCCTCTGCGGCGACTTCGGCGGCCCCCTGGTGATGACGAGCGGCAACCGCTCCGACGAGCCGATCGCCTTCGAGGACCGCGACGCCCATGATCGGCTGGCGGAGATCGCCGACGCCTTCCTCACCCACGACCGCCCGATCCACCGCCGCTGTGAGGACTCGGTTGTGCGGGCCGGTTTCCCGCTCCGTCGCTCGCGCGGCTTCGCGCCCGACTCGCTGGCCCTGCCCGAGGCTGCCCCGGCGCCGCTGATCGCCACCGGGGCTGAGATGAAGAGCACCTTCTGCGTCGCCCGGGAACGCGAGGCCTTCCTCTCCCCACATCTCGGCGACCTCGACACTGAGGCGGCCTTTCGAGCCTTCCGCGCGGATCTCGGGCTCTACCTCCAGATGCTCGGCGTGCGACCCGAGGTGATCGCCCACGACCTACACCCCGACTACCTCTCCACCCGCTGGGCGCTCGACCAGGAGGCCGAGTGCGTGGGCGTGCAGCACCATCACGCGCACGCCGCGGCCTGCCTCGCCGAGAACGGGGAGCCCGGCCCCGCACTCGCCCTCGTCCTCGACGGCACGGGCTACGGCATCGACGGCACGATCTGGGGAGGGGAGCTGCTGCGCTGCGACCTCGAGGACTTCGAGAGGGTCGCGCACCTTGAGCCGGTCCCCCTGCCGGGAGGCGAGGCGGCGATCCGCGAGCCATGGCGGACTGCGGCCTCGTATCTGGAGGTGGCGGATCGCCGGGTGCCTCTCGACCGCTGGCCTGATTGGTCACAGGTGCGTCAGAGTCTCGAGGTGAACGCGCCGTTGAGCTCCGGAATGGGGCGCCTCTTCGATGCGGTCGCAGCGCTGCTCGGGGTGAGGGAGAAAGTGAGTTACGAGGGCCAAGCGGCGATCGAACTCGAGCAGCTCGCCGGCGACCATGAGGCCGAGCCCTACCGCTGCCGCCGCGAAGCCGGGGTAATTCACGGCGCCGACCTCGTGGCAGCCGCACACGACGACCTCCAAACCGGCCGGCCACCAGATCAGATCGCCGCCGCCTTCCACGAGGGCGTGGCCGAGGCGGGCGCGTCCGCCTGCGCCGACGCGGCGGAACCGCGCACCGTCGCGCTCTCCGGCGGCAGCTTCCAAAACCTGCGGCTACTCGAAAGCACCCGCACCCGACTCGCTAACTTGGGCTTTCGGGTGCTGACCCACAGCCTGGTTCCGCCCAACGACGGCGGGATCAGCTACGGACAGGCCGCGGTCGCGGCCAGGAGGAGAGCCAGATGTGCCTAGGCATTCCAGGTCAGATTGTCGAGATCGTCGATGAGCAGCATCACATCGCCAAGGCCGAGGTCTCCGGAGTTAGGCGCAACGTCAACATCGGCCTGCTCACTGAGGGTGAGGATGCAGTCGGCATCGGTGACTGGGTCCTGATCCACGTCGGCTTCGCAATGTCGAAGATCGACGAGGAGGAGGCCAGACAGACGCGCGAGTTCCTGGAGATGCTCGGTGAGCCCTACGAGCAGGAGCTCGCCGAGCTCAAGACCAGCGGCATCGAATGAGCGAATGGCCGAGGGCGTGACCAACTCGATCGGGTGCGCCGCGCTCGATGAGCAGATCGCCGAGCGCCAGCGTGTCGTGCGTGCTCTGTTCGATCGAGAGGCCGAGAATCTCGCCCGTGCCTGTCACGCGATGGCCCGCTGCTTCTCCCGTGGAGGAACCCTGATCCCGTTCGGTACCGGGCCCGCGGCCACCGACGCGGCGCACGCCGCGGTCGAGTTCATGCACCCGGTCATCGTCGGCAAGCGGGCGTTGCCAGCGATCGCGCCGAGCAACGATCCCGCGGGCACCACCGAGCTCTCCAGAATCGCCCGGCCAGACGACATCGCGCTGGGGATCAGCCACGGGCGCCCCGAGCCGGAGGTCGCCGAGTTCCTGGCCGAGGCGCGCCGCAGGGGACTGCTGACGATCGCAATGAGCGGCGGGGGCGCCACAAACGACGCCGCCGAACACGCCTTCGCGGTCGGAAGCGACGATCCCACCGTCATCCAGGAGGCGCAGGAGACCGCCTATCACGTCCTCTGGGAGCTGGTCCACGTGTTCTTCGAGCATCCGGGGCTCCTCGACGACGCCTGCATCACCTGTGGGGACGTCGCCGTGCAGGCACGGGTGGTCGCACTGAACAACGGCAACGCGACGATCGAGAAGGACGGAGCGCGGGAGGACGTCGCGATCGATCTGGTGGAGGGCGTCCAGCTTGGCGATCAACTGCTCTGTCACGCCGGCGTTGCCCTCGAGAAGGTGGGCGGCGAGTCCGCGAGGCCCGCTGAGGAGCCTGCCGCGGATCCGACCGGATTCCTCTACCCCTTCCTGGAGCGAGATGAGACGGATCTCGATGCGGTCCTGGCAGACGTCGAAGCATCCACGCGCCGCAAGGCCGAGGACGTGATTGAACTCCGTGACGCGATCGACACCGGTGCCATCGCTCGCTGCGCCGAGGACGTCCGGGAGCGTCTCGAGCATGGCGGCCACCTGATCACCTTCGGCAACGGAGGGTCCTCGACCGACGCCCAGGACCTCGCGACGGATGCGCTCCTGCGAGGCTGGCCCGGCGTCGCGCTGAACAACGACGTGGCCACCATCACTGCGGTGGGCAACGACGTCGGCTTCGACAAGGCGTTTGCGCGGCAGCTGATCCCGCTGGGGCGGGCCCATGACGTGGCGATCGCGATCTCAACCAGCGGCAGCTCGGACAACCTGATCGCCGCGCTGGAGGAGGCCCGCAGTCGACACATGCTCACTGTCGGCATCGCCGGCTATGACGGCGGGCGTATGGCGGAGCTCGGGTGGGTCGACCACCTCTTCATCGTGGGAAGCGACTACATCCCGCGTATCCAGGAGGCGCAGGCGACCATCTACCACCTGCTGCTCGACGCGATCGGAGACCGCCCGTGAGCACCACAACGGGCAACGGCGGCATGCGCTTCGTCGACGAGTACCGCTCGGGCGCTCTGGCGAAGAGTCTCGCCGATCAGATCGCCGGGCTGGTCGAGCCTGGACGCCACTACAAATTCATGGAGGTCTGCGGCGGCCACACCCACTCGATCTACAAGCACGGGGTCGAGGACCTGCTCCCGGACGAAATCGAGTTGGTGCACGGACCCGGCTGCCCCGTCTGCGTGATCCCGATGGGCCGCCAGGACGACGCGATCTCGATCGCGGAGCGACCGGAGGTGATCTTCACCACCTTCGGCGACATGATGCGGGTGCCGGCGACCAAGGGCTCGCTGCTCGACGCCAAGGCTCGCGGCGCCGACGTGCGGATGGTCTACTCGCCGCTCGACGCGCTCAAGATCGCACGCGAGAACCCGGACCGCGAGGTCGTCTTCTTCGCGATCGGCTTCGAGACGACGACCCCCTCCACCGCCCTGACCTTGAAGCGGGCCCAGGCGGAGGGCATCCGGAACTTCTCGCTGTTCTGCAACCACGTGACGATCATCCCGGCGATCCGGGCGATCCTCGACTCGCCCGACCTGCGGCTCGACGGGTTCATCGGGCCCGGGCACGTCTCCACCGTGATCGGCCTGCGTCCGTACCGCTTCATCGCGCGCGACTACGGCAAGCCCGTGGTCGTCTCGGGCTTCGAGCCCCTCGACGTCCTCCAGGGCGCCTACATGATCTTGCGCCAGCTCCGCGAGGAACGCTCGGAGATCGAGAACCAGTACAGCCGGGTGGTCCGTGAGCAGGGGAATCCGCTGGCGCTCAAGGCGATCGCCGAGACGATGGAGCTCCGGACCACCTTCGAATGGCGCGGTCTCGGCTTCATCTCCCAGAGCGCGCTGAAGCTCCGCTCGGAGTTCGCGGACTGGGACGCCGAGGTCCGGTACGAGATCCCTGGCGTCCGGGTCGCCGACCCCAAGGCCTGCCAGTGCGGTGAGGTGCTGAAGGGCGTGATCAAGCCGTGGGAGTGCAAGGTGTTCGGCACGGCCTGCACCCCCGATCACCCGATCGGCACCTGCATGGTCTCCTCCGAGGGGGCCTGCGCCGCCTACTACAACTACGGCCGCCACGCCGGGCGTCGCCGGCGCGAGACGACCACGGCATGATGGAGGGGAACGGCTCGCGGAGCGGCCGCTCGGAGGAGGAGGTCCTCGACGCAATCGAGGAGCGACGTCGCCGGCCGCGCCGCAAGATCCTCGACGAGCAGATCACCCTCTCGCACGGGGCCGGGGGCAAGTCCAGCCATGACCTGATCGAGGCGCTCTTCCTCCGGGAACTGCGCAACCCGCTGCTCGAGCCGCTCGCCGACAGTGCAGTGATCGGCGACGGCGAGGATCGCCTCGCGTTCACCACCGACTCGTTCGTCGTGCGCCCCCTCTTCTTCCCCGGCGGCGACATCGGCGAGCTGGCCGTGAACGGGACCGTGAACGACCTGTCGATGGCGGGGGCGCGGCCGATCGCCCTCTCGTCGGGCTTCATCCTCGAGGAGGGCATGCCCGTGGCAGATCTCGACCGAATCGTCTCCTCGATGGCCCGGGCGGCCGAGGCGGCCGACGTCCAGGTCGCCACCGGCGACACCAAGGTCGTGGAGCGCGGCAAGGCCGACGGCCTCTACATCAACACCTCGGGCGTCGGGACGATCGAGCACACGCTCGACCTCGGCCCGGGCTCCGTGCGCGCCGGTGACCGCGTGATCGTCTCCGGCTCGATCGGCGATCACGGTATGGCGATCATGATCGCCCGCGGTGAGCTCGCCCTGGAGGTCGAGCTCGAATCCGACACCGCTCCCCTCAACGGGCTCGTCGCGGACCTGCTCGCCGCCACCCACGGCGTGCGCTGCTTGCGCGATCCCACCCGGGGCGGGCTCGCCACGGTGCTCGCGGAGCTCGCCCTCTCCGCCCAGCTCGGCATCACGATCGATGAGGCCTCCCTTCCGATCCGCCCGGAGGTCAACGGCGCCTGCGAGATCCTCGGCATCGACCCCCTCTACGTCGCCAACGAGGGCAAACTGGTCGCGATCGTCGACCCCGAGGCCGAGGAGGACGCCCTCACCGCGCTGCGCTCGCATCCGCTGGGGGCCGACGCGGTCACGGTCGCCGAGGTCCGCCCCGAGCCCCCCGGCCTCGTCCTGCTCGAGACCTCCTTCGGCGGCTCCCGGGTCGTCGACATGCTGGCCGGCGATCCGCTGCCTAGGATCTGCTGACCGATGGCTGAGGCCCCGCAGTTCTGCCCGTGGTGCGGCACCCCGATCGGCTACGAGCAGCACGAGCACGAGCCGCGCTACGAAACCCTCGCCGAGCAGGCTCGCGGCGAGGGCAAGGAGCCGCCGCCGCTGCCGAAACGCGTGGAGGAGATGCTCTCCGGCGAATCGTTCGCCGGAATCTGCCCCGGGTGCAAGCGAATCAACCACGTGGTCTCCCACCGGGCGCGCGAGTGAACGACGCTTCGCCGGAGGGCCAGGGGGTTATGCGGGTGCGGACCGAGCTGGTTGTCGACCAGCTCGTCTCTCGTGTCCTCGGTCGCGCGCTCGAGCTCCGCTCAAAGGAGTTCGACCCCGAGAGCGAGCTGGTGCTGGACGCGTCGCCGGACCCACAGGCGCTCGCTCGCATCGGCTACACCAGCCGCGCCGCGGAGACCGAGATGTTCGAGCCTGCGCGCAAGCAGATGCCGTGGCTCACCGAGATGCTTGCGGAGCGAACCGGCCCGGATGCGATCGCTGACGTCTGCCGCGAGCTCGCCGCTGAGGAGCCGGACGACAAACCCGACCCCGGCCAGGGCAGCTGGCGCGTGCCCGGACCCGGCGGCCATGTCCGCCACTTCCTGGCCCTGGCCGCGGCTGATGAGGTGGTTCACGGCGACTCGAACGGAAAGCCCCAAGCGTCGCGCGAGCTCTCCGCCGGCGAGGCCAAGCGTTGCTTCCTATTCGGCTTCTACGCCAAGTGCTGCGAGGAGGCGGTCGGCGCTACTTCGAGCTGACCTTGGTCGGCTCGCCTAGGTTCAGGTCGCTGACCAGTTGCCGCGCCATCTCGTCGGCGATGATCTGTTGGAGCTCGACCTCGATCGGATCCGGGCCCGTTGGAGCTGGATCTCTCACTGCCGCATCGGGATCGGGGCCGTTGCGGAAGATGTAGATCGCCAGTCCCGCTAGGCCCAACCCCACGATCAGGATCAGAGCGATGGCCGATAGGCCGAGTGTCGGGACCTTTGCGGGTCCAACCGAAGTCGTCCCACCGATCGTGTCGAGTACTCGGTTGGAAACGCTGGATGAGGCTTCCCCAGTCCGTTCCTTGGCCTTCGCCTGCGGTGCTGAATCACTCGGAGTTTTCACTGGCTGAGGAGCCGCGACCTCTGTTCCGAGCACCGAACCGGCACCGGAACCCTGAGCTGAGGGTGCAGCCGCCGGGTGACTCGGCGAGGCAGCCGGCGCCTGCTTCGTGGCCGAGGTCTTTGGCTGTTGGGAGGTGTTTGCTGGGACGGCTGGCGCGGGCGTCGAGTCCGATCCCTGCGGGGAACCCGAGGACGCCGGGGGCGGGGGCGGTAGATACTCCATCGAGGCCGAAAGTCCCGGGTTATCGGAACTATCCGGGCAACTGCAGGAACCGTGTGCGGTGAGCGTCAGCTGCTGGCTTCCGAGGTCCGGCATCGTGAACGTGCCGCTGACGCCGTTGTCGCTGCTGCTCGTGTTAGTGCCGCTGATCTCTCGTCCGGCGATGGTGAAGCTGTAGGTCGCGTTCGGCACGATCCCCGCAATGCTGTAAGAGACGGTGTCTCCCGGCCCGGCGGTCTTTGGTGTGAACACGAGAGTCGTGGTCGGACAGGCCCATGCCGAAGCGGTGAAAGCCAGGCACGAGGCAACCGCGATCAGAAAAGCGAGCGGGAGCCGTGAGCGCATCGACCTCTCCTTCCAAACCCGAACGATCGGCGCTGACAATACCGGAGGGCCCCCGGCTATGTCACTTCTTCTGCTGCGCGACCTTCACCTTGACGGTGTTGGAGTCCGAGCCGCCACACTTGCTCGTTGCCTCAACGTGGGCCATGTAAACGAAGGTCTTCTTGGCCTTGACCTTCGTGATGAACAGACCGCCCCCGTCGGTCGTAGCGGAGGCAAACGGCGCGAAGGCAGTACTTCCCGGCTTCGCCCGTTCGATCGTCACCGTCTGACCGGCCGCGCACGACGCGTCCACTGGTGAGCTCACCCCGCCGCCCAGGCCCACCTTCTTGCCCTTCTTGACCTTGCTCTTGCTGGCCACGAGGCTGATGGCCCGGCCGGCCTGGACCTCCGCGGGCGTCTCCGGCGGTGGGGGCGGTGCCGGCGTGTTATTACTCCGGAAGATGTAGACACGGCCCGTGTCTGCACACAGAGCCGGTGGTGCGGGACAGCCACCGCCGGAGTGCACTCCGTCGAAGAGGCCCGCTCCGACCGCGAAGTCGAGGAAGCCGTCGCCGTTCAGGTCTCCAAGCGGAGCCAGCGAGGTGCCGAAACCGAGCCCAGGCTGCTGGTCCGGCGCCTGGATGTCGAGCAGCGACACCTCGTGAATCGGGTCGAAGATGTGCACGTCGTTGATCGTGTCGGTCGCCGTCCCGGGGTTATGCGGCCCATAGGCCCCGATCAGCAGCTCGTTCCGGCTGTCGCCGAAGACATCGCCGATCCCAGCCGAGGACGTGCCGAAGTCCTCGCTCGGATGTGGCGTCGGATCGACCATCGTCGAGAAGCTGATCGAGTTCGGGCTGCCGCCCTGCTTGAAGGCGCCGTTCATCACGTAGCCCTTACCTCCGCCCGTGAAAGGGTTGTTCTGGCGCATGGCGGCCTGGTAGATGTCGGGTGCGGTCGACTGACCGAGGTCACCGAAGGCCGGCTGGTTGTAGTTCGAGAACGCGAAGAGCGCCGCCGGCTGCGGCTCCGGATGGTGGTACTCGTAGAGCACCGAGCCGTTGGCGCCGTCCAGCAGCAGGAAGACCCCGGCGTCCATCATCCCGAAGTCGTCCGTTCGATGGGATGACAGCGCGATGTCAGGAACGCCGTCGGGAGTGCCGGTGCTGTTCGCGTTCGTGCAGAACATCCCAGGCCCCGGGTTGATATTGCACTTGCCCAGGTCGCCGACCGGTGCGATCGAGTAGCCGAGGTTCTCACGGTTACTGTTGACCGGCGTAGTCGGATCGTCCGCCTGAGCCGCCGGGTTCTTGACCGTGTACAGAGGAGCGTCAAGGATCGTCGCCGGGTTGCTTCCGGCGACGTCCTCACCCCGGAAGAGGTAGCCGCGTCCCGCCTGCAGGCACTCGTTGGCTGGGGCCGACGCGCAGTCTGACTGGAGGTTGGCGGTCGCGCCGGTCTCGAAGTAGTCAGAGGCATCGACGATGAAGTCGCCCGTGCCGTCGCCGGTCACGTCGCCCTTCTGAACCGCCGCCGGCGGCGCTGCGTTTGCGACGCCGAACTGACTTGTAGGCGAGAGAACAGTGCGACCGAACGCCGGCTTCTTTGCCCCACCGGGCGCATCGAGCTGATCGTCGAGATCCTGGACCGGCATCTGGACTCTTTTCAGGACGGCTCCGGTCGCGCCGTCGATCACGTAGGCGCGACCGGCATCGACGAGCGTGGCGGCCGATGCTGTATCCGGATCGGTGAAGGTGACATCAACTCCGAGCGCGGTCACGAGGATCTCGGGCACGCCGTCAGGGGCGCCAATCGTGGCCAGTCCACACGTTGTTCCCGGCGAGCCACCGGCGCAGCTGCCCAGGTCCGCTAGGCCACCCACGAAGCTTCCGAAGCTCTCCAGGGTTCCCGTCCCCCCAGTATCAGGAGCGTTGATGGTCCGAATTGTCGAGCCGTCCGAACCGCTGAGTTCGAAGACCTGCCCAACGCTCCCCCCGTGCTCATCGGTCCCGATGACGATGTCCTGTTTGCCGTCGCCGTTCAGATCACCCGGGCTGACCATGGCGATGCCAAAGTCACCGCCAACGGTGATGTTGGGGCTATCGACCTTCTG
>DATDKQ010000265.1:0-2626 GCA_036519915.1 Solirubrobacterales bacterium
AATCTTCGGGCCGGTCCAGTCAGGCAGATCTCTGCTGACCAGCGTCGGCGGCGGCGATCCGAGCCCTTCTGTCGGCAGTGAGCTCCTCCGCGACGATCTGGATCCCGGCCGCAATCGGCACCCCGATGATCGCGCCGATCACGCCGAAGAGGGAGCCGAACACGATAACGCTGACGATCACGGTGAAGCCGGAGACATGCGCCGCCCTGCCGATGATCGTCGGCTGCAGGACGTAGTTCTCGATCTGCTGGTAGACGACGATCACGATCACGAAGGCGATCAGAGCTCCCAGGCTGACCGAGAGGGCGACGATCCCGATGATGATCCCCGCCAGGAGCGCGCCGATATTGGGGATGAGGTCGAGAATCCCGGCGATCACGGCCAGGGCGAGGGCATGCGGAAGGCCGAGGATCACGGCGGTGATGCCGTAGACCGTCCCGCAGATCACCGAGATCGCGAGGTTGCCGAGCATGTAGCGGGAGGTCGTCTTGATGATCCGGTCCGTGAGTCGCTCGTAGCGCTCGCGGCTGTCTCGATAGAGCAGGTTGCCGATCCCGCTCCTCACGTGGGGCTCGTCGATCAACCCGAAGAGCGTCAGGAAGGTGACCGAGAAGACGAGCGCGACGGCACCGAAGGCCGACACCCCCACCTGCGCCAGGCCCCCTGATGCCTTGCCGAGGCCACTTGTGATCTCGTTCGTATGGGCCTTCAGCACGTCGAGCGCATTGCTCTGGCCGTTGACCAGGCCACCCAGGTCGCTGTGGCGGGCCTGATCCACCAGCCCGGGCAGGGCCTGGCTGAAGTTCCGAACTCCGTCAACGACGGCCTGCGACAGAACAACGACGAAGCCGATGCAGAGGACGACTATTCCCAGCACCAGCACCGTGGCGCACAGCCCCCGACCCCACGGCAGCCGCTGCTCCATCACATCCACGACGGGTGAGAGAACGGCAACGCTGAACGCCGAGACGAAGATCAGCAGCAGGACGTCGCCGATCGAGGCTAGCGCGAGGGCAACGGCAACGACTGCCGCGACGATCAGGATCGTGCGAATCGAGAGGGAGACCTCGACTTCGCGTCGACCGGCGCCTCCCTCGGTCACCGCGGATTGGCCCGTCATCTTCACTCTCCCATATGGGTCACCGCGGAGACCCGATCGACGGTGATCGCGAGGATCACCCGGTCGATCTCGGCGAGCGCCTCATCGCTCTGTGGGTCGGGCGGCTCGTCCATGCCGGCGATCCGCTGCATGATGCGGGCCGTCGGCTGGCCGATGCTCTCGGCCAGGATCTCCGCGGGCCCCGAGAAGGTCGCGGACGGGTACGGCTGCTCATCCGCACGCACCGACAACGACGCCCATCCGGTCCGCTGCACGTCCTTCGCCTTGAGCCGCTCCGACATCGTCGAGATCAGCAGGCGGTCTGCGTCCCGGACGTAGTAGACGACCGACTGCCGAGCCTTTCCCTCCTTGCTCGCCGTCGCGAGGACCCCCACGCGGTGGGCATCTAGGAACTCCCGGAGCTGATCGGTCAGGCCGCCTACGCTTGTTCCGCGGCGGGATCTCACGATCACTCCGACCAACTGAGCCTGATCGCCAGCTCGGTGCGGCCTCCCCCGGAGGTGCTCTGCCGCTCGAGCGTCACCTGCCCGGCGAAGGGCAGGTCGACCTCCTGATCGTCGTCGAGCCTCAATTTGCCGCCTGCCGCGAGCGCATAGGCCACGTCGATCATCCGCTCCGCCGCCTCCTGGCGAGAAAGTCCTCTGCCCTGCATATCGTTGAAGTTGCTCACCGTCCTCCTTTGGGACCGCTCGCCGCGCTCCCGACGCCGGGTGCCGCCGATTAACGGCTACGGCAGGGTGAGCGGTCATCACCCGATCTATGTGATCTGCGAACCGCGGATCACGCAAAGCGCGTGATTAGCGCTCGCTCACCTCGGATCGAGGGTCCTCCCCAAGAAACGGCGGTCGATGCCTCGGACATGAGGAGGCCGAAATGAGTGCACATGCGACAAGGACCGGGGCTGAGCCGTCGCCGGCCGCGGAGGCCAGCAGTGCCCTCGCGTTGCCGCCGGGTTCGTAGGAGTCAGCGCAAGCGAGACCCGGACGAGATCAATCCGAGCTCACGGGCACGGGCGACCGCTTCCTTCCGACTGTGCGCGTCGAGCTTGGAGTAGATGTGTCGCATGTGGGTGCGGACCGTGTTGGGAGAGACGAACAGCTCGGTCGCGATCTCAGGCGCCTTCAGGTTGCTGGGCAGGTAGCGGACGACGCGAAGCTCGGCCTCGCTGAGCTCCTCCCGCAGCGGCTGGGGCTCATCTCGCGGCGTCCAGGAGCCGGAGACCAGGTCGGTGATCTCCGAGAGCAGCGTCGAATGGGAGGTTCTGTGGCGGGGATGGCGCTCGAGCAGGCTCTCAACCGGTGCGAGCGCAAACGGCAGGATGATCCCATCCGACTCGGCGAGGTCGAGCGCCCGCTCCAGCGAGTCCTCGGCCGCGCGGATGTCGCCCAGTGCTTCTCGGGCCACGGCGTCGAGCACTGCTGCCTCGGCGATCGCCGATGGCCGGTGGAGCGCCGGGGCTGAGCCTTCGATCACCGGCGCCAGGACCTCGGCCGCCTGCTCGGCGTC
>DATDKQ010000266.1:0-2573 GCA_036519915.1 Solirubrobacterales bacterium
CGGATCAAGCAGGTGCAGGGCTTCGACTACGACGAGTTCATCGTCCCCGGCCTGGTCGCGATGGCGATGGCGCAGGCCGCCTACTCCAACAACGCCTCGACGATCTTCCAGGGCCGCAACGACCGCTTCATCGACGACGTCCTCGCCGCCCCCATCTACCACTGGCAGGTCAACGTCGGCTACCTGATCGGCGGCGCCTTCCGCGCCCTCATCATCGGCGTCGGCCTCGCCGCCCTCGCGATCCCGATCACCGGCGCGCCGGTCAACCAGCCGGCTTTCCTCGTCATCGCCGTCCTCCTCCTGGTCGTCGGCTTCGGTGCCCTCGGCACGATCGTCGGCATCTACGCGGAGACCTTCGACCACACCAGCTTCATCAACAACATCGTCATCCTCCCCCTCACCTTCCTGGGCGGCGTCTTCTACTCGGTCTCCCGCCTGGGAGCCCCGTGGGAGCAGCTCTCCCACGTGAACCCGCTCTTCTACGTCGTGGAGACGATCCGCTTCGGATTCCTCGGCGTCTCGGACGTCAGCCCCTGGATCGCCTTTGCTGTGGTCGCTGCGATGTGTCTGGCACTGCTGGCCTGGAGCCAGTGGCTGTTTACGACTGGCCGGAAGCTGAAGCCGTAGGTAGCGTCCACGCAGTGTGCTTCGACGATCGGACCCAGCAGGCCAGCCCGGCGCACTCCCTACCCTGAAATCCATGAGGGAGGCGCTACTACCGCCACTGCGGGCCGCGGCCTTTGCCGCCTTCATCGCCGGGTGCCTGCTGCTGTTCTTCAACCCACCGTCATTCGCCCACCTCGGCGGGCTGATGACGATCGTGGTCGGGGCGATCGCGATCGTGCTGATCACCGCTTGGGCGACGACGATGGCGATCGGCAGGGAAATGTCCGAGCCCGAGTTCCGGAAGCTCGTCGATCGGAGCGAGGCGCTCGCCGCTCTGCCGGCTCCCGACTATCCGCCTAGCGAGTTCGACCTCTTGGTGATTGAGGCGATCGACAACCTCCCGCCGGAGTTCCAAGCGCTGCTAGCGGAGACGCCGGTGGTGATCTCGAATCTCGGGCACGAGCACCGCGCGTATGGCATGTATATGGGCGGCACCGTGGCGCGCGACATCTATCCCGACCGGATCGTGATCTACCAGGACACGCTGGAGCGCGACTTCGGCCACGACCCGGACCTGCTTCGGGCGCAGGTCGAGCGGACGGTCAAGCACGAGCTGGCCCACCACCTGGGCTGGGGCGAGGCCGGCGTGCGTGGGCTCGGGCTCTGAGCCCCGGCGTAATCGGCGCCGACCAGTGGACCCCTCAGCCGAGGAACATCAACCTGCGAAAGGGCTAGTCCGCCGGCGGGATGTTCTGGTTCCGGTGCAGGACGTTGTCCGGGTCGCACCGGGACTTGAGGGCTTGGAGGCGGACGAATGAGTCGGAGCCGAAGGCGGCGCGGACGCGGTCGAGAGGCTCGTCGGCCTGCATGTAGTTGGCGTAGCCGCCACTGACGGACCAGGGCTCTATCGCGGCGGCGGTCTCGCGGGCCCAGGCGATGCCCTCGTCGTCCTGGGCCGGGTCGGTCCAGTTCGCCATCACGCTGATGTTGAATGCGGCGTCGCGGTAGCCGAGGGCGGCGCTCTCGGGGTCGACGTCCTTGGGCGCGCCGCGCAGCGATTCGAACAGGATCTCGCCGGGCGGCCGGCCGAGGGCGGTCAGGCTCTCGACCAGCGTGTCGATCAGCTCGTCTGGGAGCTCGCGGACGAAGTGGCCCTTCCAGTAGTTCCGGTCGACGCCATAGGCCGGGTCGAACTCCTTCTGCTGCTCGAGGAAGCTCCGGGGATGGACCGTGTCGTCGACGAGCCCAGGCGCCGAACGCAGGGCCTCGAGCTCCTTCGGCTCGCTTCCCTCACCCGTCCAGCAGGGAAGCACCACGAACCCGGGCTCCATGGACTCGCCGACGACGAGCTGTGACTGGCAGGCGAAGTCGTTCCTGGCCCAGCCGTCGACGTCTCGGAAGGCGCGGAGTGCGTCGCCCACCGACACGCCCTCGTAGCGGAGTCGACCGCCGACCACGCGCTCGACCCGGTGGAGCCGGAACTCGGCCCTGGTCACCACGCCGAAGTTGCCCCCTCCCCCACGCAGCCCCCAGAGCAGCTCCGGATCTCCCTGCTCGCCCGCCCTGACGACATCGCCGGCCGGAGTGACGGCCTCCGCGCCGATGAGGTTGTCGCAGGTGAGGCCGTGCTGGGCGGTGAGGTGGCCGATGCCGCCGCCGAGGGCAAGGCCGGTGACGCCGGTGGAGCCGACCACGCCGCCGGGCGTGACCAGGCCATGCTGCTGGGTGGCCGCATCGAAGTCGAGCCAGGTGGCGCCGCCGCCGGAGACGGCGATGCCCGCCTCGGGATCGACCTCGACCGCCCGCATCCGCGAGAGGTCGATCACCAGGCCGTCGTCTACCGCGCAGTGGCCGGCGGGGTTGTGGCCTCCGCCCCGCACGGCGATCTCGAGGTCATTCGCCTGCGCAAAGGCGAGAGCGGTTGCCACGTCGCCGGCGTCGACGCAGCGCGCGATCGCCGCGGGACG
>DATDKQ010000267.1:0-3205 GCA_036519915.1 Solirubrobacterales bacterium
TCGCTCGCGCCGATGAAGATCGCCGTGGTCAGGCCCAGGCCCACCGAGCCGCCAGCGATCTGGAACATGTAGATGATCGCGCCGGCCAGGCTCCGCCTCGACTCCTTACAGGCCGTTACGCCGTCCGTGGTCGCCGTCGGATAGAAGAGGCCGATCCCGAGGCCGAGGATCGCCATCCCCGGCACGATCGCTCCGAAGCTCTCCTTTTCGGCAAAGATCGCGATCAGGGCCGGCCCGACGGCGATGCACAGCGAGCCAAGGATTAGAAGCGGTTTCGAGCCGAACCGGTTGTAGAGGTTGCCGGCGACGAAGGAGACGGCGGCGAAGGTCGCCATCATCGGCAGCATGCCGGCGCCGGCGCCGATCGGCGAGTAGCCGAGGACGGCGATCATGAACTGCGGCAGATAGAGCATCGACGCGAAGAAGACGGCGGACATCAGCAGGATCGCTGCACAGGTGTAGGCGAAGTTCCGGTTCCCGATCACGTCGGGCGGGACCAGCGCATGCTCACCCGCGCGCCGCTCGACCGCCACGAAGCTTCCGATCAGCACGACGAAGAGCACCAGCAACCCGATGATCTTCGGGTTGCCCCATCCCCAATCCGTGGCCTGGTCGAAGGCGATCAGCAGGGCCACCAGCCCCACGGACACCGTGGCAATGCCCCCGTAGTCGATACGGGTGTCCTCGACCTCCGGCCGCGGCTGATGGATCTCGCGCAGGGTGACGAAGACGGCGAAGGCCGTCACGGGGACGTTGAGGAAGAAGATCCATCGCCAGCTGAGCAGGTCGGTCAGGGCGCCACCGATCAGGGGCCCCGCGGCATTGCCGATGCCGGCGGCCCCCAGGATGAATCCGCCGGCCAGCCCGGCGCGCTCCTCCGGCAGCGCGGCGTACGTCATCCCGAGGATCGCCGGCCACATCAGCGCTCCGCCGATCCCCATCAGCACCCGCATCGCGATCAGCTCGGTCTCTGTCTGGGCCGCTCCGCCGAGCAGGGAGAACGTCGCAAAGATCCCGCTGCCGATGAAGAACGCGCGCCGGCGGCCGAAGAGGTCGGCGAGCCGGCCGCCGGTCACGATCAGGACGCCGAAGACCAGGGCGTAGGCATTGACCACCCACTGCGCGGTGGTGACGCTCGTGTCGAAGTCCTTCTCGATCTGCGGGATCGCGACGTTGATCGCCGAGAAATCGTTGGCGATCACGAAGACGGCGACGCCCATTGCGCCGAGCGCCAGCCAGGTGCCCCGGTCGATCGGCTTCATCCGGCGGCCGGTTGCGCCTCCGGCAGCACGAAGGAGTTGATGGCCGCGTCGGCGCCCTCCTCGGCGATCTCGGGATAGCGCACCCCGGCCAGCAGCGCGACGTCGAAGACCTCCTGGACGAGTTCCTCGAAGCGGAGAAACCCGACAACCTGGCCGCTCTGGGGGTTGATGGCCCAGACGCCGCAGAGGCGCTCGTCGAGGCGTTCCATCAGCGGCAGCCCGCCGAACGTCGCCGTCTCCCTCACCTGGGAGAGGCCCACGAAGGCGAGGCCGCCCGCGAACAGCAGGCCACGGGTGAAGCCGGGCAGTTCCGCGACGGTCTCGACCGTTCCCGCATCGAGGTCCGCGACCGAGATCGTTCCCTTGCCGGATTCGAGTACCCAGAGGCGCCCGTCGAACCAGCGCGGCGAGTGGGGCATCGAGAGGCCGGTGAGCACCGTCTCGCCGCTCTCGATCTCCACCAGGATTCCCCCGCTTGCCTTGTCCTCCCTCCACCCGCCCGGTGTGTCGGTCTGCCCAAGGGCGGTGACGTAGCGGGGCTCGTCATCGATCACGCACAGGCCGTTGAGATGGCAGCGGTCCTCCGAGGTGAGGGCCGAGATGAAGGGCGGCTGCCAGCGGGGAATGAAGCTGTGCTCGGCATCGAGGGTCGCCAGACAGGAGAAGTTCGTCGCGACCAGCCAGAGCTCGCCCTGTGCGAAGGCGACCTCATGGATCCGGATGTCGCCTGTGAAGTGCTTGTTGCGGGGAAGGAAGCAGGCGTCGTGCTTGCCCTTCGGCTCGACCTTCGGTGCGACCGCCGGGAAATTGCGGTAGTCGAGGACCTCGGCGCGAGTGCCGATCGCGATTCGGCCGGGAGCCACGGCGAGGCCCATCGGGCGGGAGAAGTTGCGGAAATGGGTGTTGAGCTGGCCACCATCGTGACGCGCGCAGATCAGCTTCCCGGTCTGGTAGGTGGAGACGAGCATCGAGCTGCCAAGCTGGTTCAGGAACTCCGGGAAGCTCTGCGTGTACACACTGCGCAGCGGGGAGTCCGCCGGAGCTGACCACTTGGCCGTGCGCGGGGGCTTGATCGGCCGGGCCAGAAGCTCGCGCGAGCGCTCGGCGAGCTTCTCGGTCCGCGGCAGGAGCTCGCTCAGCTCGGGCGGGACCTCGCCCGCGCCGTCGGCGTCCGAGACCGCGAGCTGATCCCGCAACGTGCGGAGCGGTCGGGTGACGTCCTCGGACGCCTCGATCGCGACGAACTCGCAGATCCGCTCGAGCTCGCGCTTCGGGTCGTTGAGCAGGGCTTTGAAGTCGGTCACGCACCAGCGCTCGGGCGGCAGCCCTTCGAGGTCCTCGAGCAGCGTGCCGGTCAGCCGCACCCACTGCTCGGTGACGATCTCGGGAAGCGGACGGTCGGCGAGGTCCCGCCACCCGGGCACGAGCGGCAGGGACCATGCCGGACCCGGCCAGTCCGGGAGCTGCGGGTAGCTGACGCGCGTGCCCCTCTCCCAGACCTGCAACATCGCCGGTACCGTCTCGGACGGCTCGCGGTGGATGTAGACGAACTGGGAGTCCGGTGCGACCGCCGCCAGGAACGGGACCCGAAGGGCGCTGCGGGGCTGTCCATCGACCCAGCGAAGTCCCGACGCATCGATGCCCGGACGGTTGCCCTCGCTGTCGCTGAGGCCGCCCTTCAGGCGTCCGCGCAGCTCCTCCACGGCGCGCGCCTCCAGATCGCCCGCGGTGAGCCGGTTGCTGTCCCACTCGCGGTTCTCGGGCTCGAGCTCGAAGATCCCGTCGAACACGGGGCCCTGGGCGCTGAAGACGCCCGGGGCACGCGCCAGCGAGCGGAACAGTGCGGTCCCTCCCGATCGCGGCGGGGCGACTATGAACACCGGCCGTTCGATCACCGCGCGCAGTCTCTCATTTGACACCGCCCAGCAGGGGATGATCCAATC
>DATDKQ010000268.1:0-11796 GCA_036519915.1 Solirubrobacterales bacterium
GTGGGTGAGCCCACCGCCGAAGCTCCACGTGAGCCGACCCCTGCAGAGGTCGACGCCGACGAGGTGGGGGAACCGGCCTCCGGTACCCTGGGCTCCTGATGCTGCACCGCTTCACAGGGCGAATTACGGGCACCGCGGCCGCCTAGCGGCGCGGCAACCGCCTGCCCCTCAAACAGGGGCTTCCCGTTCACCCTCGAAGCTAAGAAAGGCAGCAATGCGACCGGTACTCCTCTACGACACGACTTTGCGCGACGGCATGCAGGGCCAGGGCATGACCCTGTCCGCGCAGGAGAAGGTGCGCGTCGTTCGCAAGCTCGACGAGCTCGGGGTCCACTTCATCGAGGCCGGATTCCCCGGATCGAATCCGAAGGAGCTCGAGCTCTTCGAGATGCTCGCCGACCTCGAGCTCAAGCAGGCGGCCGTCTGCGCGTTCGGCATGACCCGCCGTCGCGACACCGAGGCGCCGGAGGACGAGGCGCTCCGGCTGCTGGCGACGGGCTTCGCCCCGGTAGTGACGCTGGTCGGCAAGACCTGGGGACTGCACCTCGAGAAGGTCACCAGGGTGAGCCGGGAGGAGAACCTGGCGATGATCCGCGACTCGGTCGCCTACCTGGTCAACGCCGGCAAGCGGGTGATCTACGACGCCGAGCACTTCTTCGACGGCTATCGCGACGACTCCGGTTACGCGCTCGAATGTGTGAGGGCGGCGGCGGACGCCGGCGCCGAGAACGTCACCCTCTGCGATACCAACGGCTCGAGCCTGCCAGCGCAGGTAGCCGAGGCGACGGGGGATGTCGTCCATCAGCTCGACGTCCCGATCGGGATCCACACCCACAACGACCTGGAGTGCGCGGTGGCGAACTCGCTTGCGGCGGTCGAGCAGGGCGCGAACCTCGTGCAGGGCACGATCAATGGGATCGGCGAACGCACCGGCAACGCCAACCTCACCTCGATCCTGCCCGCGCTCCAACTCAAGCTGGGCTACGAGTGCGTGAGCCCCGAACAGCTCACCCGGCTGACCGGGATCGCGCATTTCATCGACGAGCTGCTCAACATCACTCCGGATCCGGACCAGCCATTCGTCGGGCGTAATGCCTTCGCCCACAAGGGCGGCATGCATGTCGCGGGCGTGAACGCGGACGCCCGCACCTTCGAGCACATGGACCCGGACCTGGTCGGCAACGAGCGCGACCTGGTGGTCTCCGAGCTCTCCGGCAAGGGAACGGTTCTCGGGCGCGCCGAGCGCTCCGGCATTCCCCTGGATGACGAGCAGGCCGCGAGAGCCGTGCGCACGCTGAAGGAGCGCGAGCACCGCGGCTACCACTACGAGGCCGCCGATGCTTCGTTCGAGCTGCTTCTGCGGAAGGAGAGCGGTCGCTACGAGCCGCTGTTCCGCCTCGAGAGCTTCCGCGTCCTGGTCGAGAAGCGCGAGGACGGCAAGGTCATCACCGAGGCCACGATCAAGGTCTGGGTCGACGGCGAGCGCTATCTGCGTACCGCGGAGGGCAACGGACCGGTGAATGCGCTCGACGAGGCGCTGCGCGGGGCGATCATCGATCGCCATCCGCACCTGGCCGACATCGAGCTGACCAACTACAAGGTCCGGATCCTCGACGAGCACCACGGCACCGGGGCTGTCACCCGCGTGCTGCTCGACTCCTCAGACGGGGAGCGGGAGTGGGGCTCCATCGGGGTCTCCGAGAACATCATCGAGGCCTCCTGGGAGGCTTTGGTCGACTCGCTCGAGTACGCCTTCCAGCCACGCGAAGAGAACACCCCACCGAGTGAACGAACCGATCCCGCTCGCACGACCTGAGCTCGGCCCGCGCGAGGAGGAGCTGCTGCTGGAGGTCGTCCGCTCCGGCTCGCTCTCGCTGGGACCGAAGCTCGACCAGTTCGAGCACGACTTCGGTGAGTGGCTCGGCGGCGACGGCTACGTGGTGGCCTTGTCGAGCGGGACGGCCGCGCTGCACCTCGGTGTGCGGGCGATGGGCTGGGGTGAGGGCGATGAGGTCATCACGAGTCCCCTGAGCTTCGTCGCGACCTCGAACTCGATCCTCTACGAGGGCGCGACGCCGGTGTTCTGCGACATCGACCCGGTGACGTTCAACATCGATCCCGAGGCCGCCGCGGCCGCGGTGACGGACGCGTCCGCCGGGATTCTGCCCGTCCACATCTTCGGCTACCCGGCCGACCTCCCGGCTCTGTCAAGAGTCGCCTCCGACAGCGGGCTCGGGATCCTCGAGGACGCCGCGCAGGCCCTCGGCGCCGTCGACCGCAATGGGAAGAAGATCGGAACCTCCGGCAACCCGGCGGTCTTCGCCTTCTATGCCAACAAGCAGATGACGACGGGAGAGGGCGGCGTCCTGATCACCGCCGACAAAGCGGTGGCGGAGCGGGCGGTGAGCGAGCGCAACCAGGGCCGCGCGCCGAACCCGAACGAGGTGGAGCACGACCGCATGGGGTTCAACTACCGACTCACCGACCTGCAGGCCGCGATCGGCATCGCTCAGGTCGAGCGTCTCGATGAGCTGCTCAACGCGCGCGACAACGTGGCGGCGCTCTACCGTGAGCGGCTCACGCAGCTCGGCGCCGCGCCCGCCGGCGAGGACGAGAACCACGACATCGTTCTGCCGTGCGAGAACAACGGCGAAGAGCGGCGCGGGTGGTTCGTCTTCGTCGTTCAGCTCCCCAAGCAGACGGATCGCGACGCCGTGATCTCCTCGCTCCGGGATCAGGCCATCGCCTCGAAGGCCTACCTGCCCTGCATCCACCTGCTGCCGCCGTACCGAGAGCGGTTCGGCTTTGTGGGCGGGGAATTCCCGATCGCGGAGCGCGTCTCGGAGCGCTCCCTGGCGCTGCCGTTCTTCACCTCGATGACCGAGGGACAGGTCGATCGGGTCTGCACGGCGCTCGCCGAGGCGCTCGGCAACCGACCCTAGACTCAGGACCGATGTCCCGTTTCGGCGAAGAACAGGATCCGCTATTCCGGCGGATCAACTCCTCGATCTCGTTCGACTGGCGCCTGGCGTCATTCGACATCGAGCAGTCCAAGGCGCATGCTCGCGCCCTGGCGAAGCTCGGCGTGCTCGACGACACCGAGCTCGCGCAGATCATCGAGGGGCTCGACCGGGTCGGCGATGAGCTCGACCAGGCGAACTTCGAGTTCCGCGAGGACGACGAGGACATTCACATGGCGATCGAGCGCCGGCTCACCGAACTGGTCGGACCGGTAGGAGGCAAGCTGCACACGGCCCGCTCACGGAACGATCAGGTGGCGACCGACCTCGCACTGCTCGTGCGGGCCCATTCCGCGCGCGCCATCGCTCTGCTCGAGTCGCTGATGGAGGTCCTTGTGACGCAGGCCGAGGCCCACCGCGATTGGCCTGCGCCGGCGTACACACACCTGCAGCGTGCTCAGCCGGTCTACCTCGGCCACCACCTACTCGCCTATTTCTGGATGTTTCAGCGGGACGCCCGTCGCTTCTTCCGCGCCGCCGAGGCCACCACGGACATGCCGGCCGGCTCGGGGGCGCTGGCCGGGCTCAACTGGGACATCGACCGAGACGTGCTCGCCGCGGACCTCGGCTTCGAGCGGCCCTACCCCAACTCGCTCGATGCGGTCTCCAACCGCGACTTCGCGCTCGACTACCTCTCGGCGGCGGCGATCTGCGCCATGCACCTCTCGCGGCTCGGCGGGGAGATCGTGCTCTGGTCTACCCAGGAGTTCGGCTTCGTCGAGCTGCCGGATTCGTTCGTTTCGGGCTCGAGCATCATGCCCCAGAAGAAGAACCCGGATGCGGCCGAGCTGCTCCGGGGGAAGGCGCCGCGGGTGGCCGCGTCGCTCCAGAGCCTGCTGGGCACGATGCACGCGCTGCCACTCGCCTACAGCAAGGACCTGCAGGAGGACAAGGAGCCCCTATTCGATGCGATCGACAACCTGGAGCTCTGCCTGGCGGCCGCCACCGGGATGCTCGGTGGGATCACGTTCAACCAGGAGCGGCTCGCCGCTGCCGCGGAGGACGAGATGCTCGCGGCCACCGACCTCGCGGATGCCCTGGTCCAGGAGGGTGTGCCGTTCCGTGAGGCCCACGGGCTCGTCGGCGGGCTGGTCAAGGCCGCGCTGGATTCCGGCAAGTCGCTCTCCGAGCTGAGCGACTCGGAACTGGACGGGGTGCCGGAGGACGCGCGTCAGGCGGTGCGCCGCGCGCTCGAGGCCGGTAGGACGATCGAGTCGAAGGTCTCGGCCGGCGGCACGGCGTCAGCCCGTGTCGAGGAGCAACTCGTGCGGGCGCGCGAGGCGCTCACGGCCCTGCGCCCGTGAACCGGCAGTTCTTCGATCGCTCGGTGCACGAGGTCGCGCGCGACCTGATCGGCTGCCGGATCGCAATCGGCCCGACGGCCGGGATGATCGTCGAGACCGAGGCGTATGAGGCCAGCGATCCAGCCTGTCACGCCTACGTCGGGCGGACCGCCCGCAACGAGGTCCTCTTCGGACCCCCGGGGCACGCCTACGTCTACCTCTCCTACGGGATCCACAGCCTGCTGAACTTCGTCACCGAGCCGGAGGGCACGGCGTCGGCCGTGCTGATCCGGGCTCTGGAACCCACCGAGGGCATCGACCTGATGCGGGAGCGGCGGGGCCAGGAGCGGATCGAGACTCTCTGCTCCGGGCCCGGCAAGCTCGCGGAAGCGCTCGGGATCGATCTCTCTCTTAACGGGGCGGACCTGTTCCAGCCGCCGTTCGAGCTCAGCGAGCCGGCCGGCGAATGGGCCACCGTCGACGTGGTGACAGGGCCGCGGATCGGCATCACCAAGGCGGCCGAGCTGCCCTGGCGCTACAGCGTGAGCGGAAACCGGTACGTGTCGCGGCCGTGGCCGGCCACGGTTGAGAAGGCCGCGTAGACAACGCCGGCTCTCACAGGAGTATGCTCGCGCCGCAAGTCCGGAACGGATGCACGGGGACACACGAGGGACGTAATGCGGAAGCTGGTTGCAGGGACGTTGACCACCATCGCGCTGCTGGTTGCTGCGACGCCGGCGGCGGCCATCACGAACGGCACGGATGACGGCAACGCGCATCCCGAGGTGGGGATGATGCTCGCCCCGCAGATGCACAGCGACGGCACCTGGACCCGCTGCACCGGCACCCTGATCTCCTCGAAGGTTTTCCTGACCGCGGCTCATTGTGAGATTCCCGGCGCCACACGGGTCAAGGTCACCTTCGACTCCGAGTTCACGTTCCCCGGGACGACGTTCACCGGCACCTGGCACGCCGACCCCGCGTTCAGCCAGTCGCAGGGCGATCCGCACGACATAGCGGTGATCGTGCTCGACAGGTCGCCCGGCATCCCGCCGGCCCTGCTGCCCGCCGCCAGCTCGAACGACAAGCTGTCCAAGGACCGGAAGTTCACCTCCGTCGGCTATGGCACCGGCGAGGCGGTGAACGGCCCCGGAGGGCACACGTTCCCGATCGACGACGTGCGCCACGTGGCCGTGGGCACGCTCAACTCGGTCACGAAGAGCTGGCTGCGCATCTCGCAGAATGGCTCGCACGGTGACGGCGGCACCTGCTTCGGAGATTCGGGCGGCCCGAACTTCCTCGGGGCCGGCGCAAGCGAGACGAGGGTGATCGCCGCGACCACGATCACGGGCGACTCCCCCTGCCGCTCGACGAACGTGGACTACCGCCTAGACACGCCCTCGGCACGCTCGTTCCTGGCGAGCTTCGTGAGCCTGCCGTAGCCGGGTCCCCCGGGGCGTTTTTCAGGGCAGAAAGCGCAGCACCGGCCCGATGGTTGGCCGTCGGTCCGGAGGTTTCCGGAAATAGACGAGCGGTTAGCTGCGGCAGCCCACCGGACTTAGGGCAGTCGTGGTGGCCGGAATCAACGCCGCTGCTTTGCGTGGAAAGGAGCACTCCGCCGCGAGATACTGCGTGGGCGATGTCGGAGGAGAACGTGAAGTTCGTGCTGGACGGGTACGCCCGTTTCAACGCCGGGGAGAAAGTGGCAGATCTGTGGTTCTTCACTCCGGATGCTGAGTACCACGTCGCGCGCGAGGATCCGGACTCCACAATCCATCGGGGGATCGAGGCCGTCAGGGGACAGTTCGCCCGCTGGGTCGAGGCGTACCCCGACCTCAAGGTGGAGCCCTTGGAGGCGAAAGGAAACGGGGACAAGGTTTTCCTCTGGGTGCGTTTCAGCGGTCATGGAGAGGGAAGCGGGGTCCCGGTGGAGATGGAGCTGGCCCACGTGCTGACGATGCGGGATGGCAGGGTCGCACGCACCGTCGAGTACTACGACAGGGCCGAGGCCGTAGAAGCCGCTGGGCTGTCGGAGTAGGCGATGTCGGAGGAGAATGTGGAGCTATCCAAGCATGTGCTTGAAGCTTGGAATAGGCGCGACGTTGAAGCCACGATCGCGCTGGCGAGTCCCGAGGTTGTGTGGCACCCGGTGCTGGAGGAAACGATTGAAGGGCAGACGTATCGCGGCCACGCCGGACTCCGGCAGTACTACAAAGACTTGGCTGAGCAAGGGGTAGAGAGCCAAGGGGAACTCACCGAGTTCCGTGACCTTGGCGACCAGGTTCTCGGCCTGGGTCGGCTTTCATTCAGGTCTCCCACCGGCGTCGAGCTCCATTCTGAGGTCGCCTGTATATGGAGGTGGAGTGAAGGAAAGTGCGTTGAGGCGCGGACCTGGCTCAATCACGCCGAAGCCCTCGAAGCCGCCGGGCTGCGGGAGTAGTGCATTGGAGGAGAAGCGTTTCGCTTCGCGCTGCTCGGCTGGTGACTTGAAGCCGAGCGCTCCGCTGCGGATTTCGTGCACTTGACCCCCATATATGGGGGTCAATCGCTCACAACCGAGAAGGGGGACGGCGCCTAGAGACCCGTGCCGCCGGTGCCGCCGCCCGCGGTGCCGCCGGTGCCGCCACCGCCGCCACCACTCGGCGCGGAGGGCGGGGGAGCTGCGGTCGGACCGCCTCCGCCACCGCCACCAGCGTTGCCGCCGCCACCGCCACCGCCGTCTGAGGACGAGGAAGAGGAGCTCGAGGAGCTCGACGGGTAGGGGGACGAACTTGAGGACGAGTCCGTCGTGGTCGAGTCGCCCGAGTCGCTCTTGTTCGCCTCTTCGGCCTTGTGCTGACTGTAGATCGACTCGATCGCGCCCATGATCCGGCCCCAGATGATCGCGGGGTAGGTGCCGCCGTCGACCGGGCCGCCGTTGTAGTCGGTCGCCATGGACTCGGTGCTGTCGGCGTGGCCCACCCACACGCAGGCGGTGAAGTGGTCGGTGCCGCCGCAGAACCAGGCGTCGCCGTTGTTCTCGGTCGTTCCGGTCTTGCCCCAGGCATTGTGGCCGGCGGACTGGGCCTGGACGCCGGTGCCGGCGAGGACGTTCTCGCGAAGGATGTTCTTCATCGTCGAGGCGACGCCCGAGGAGAGGACGCGGATCTTGCGCGGCTTGTCCTCGGCGATCGTGTCGCCACCCGGGGCGCTGACCTTGTCGATGGCGACCGGGGCGAGCTGATCGGGCCGGTTGTTCGGACCGGGGGTTGCGTCCAGATTCCCTCCGACGCGCTCACCGCCCGCGGAGATCGTCTGGTAGGCATGGGCCATCTCGAGTGGGCTGACGCCCGGGTCGATGGCGCCGAGGACCATCGAGGGGTTCGTCGAGAACTTCGTGTCGAGGCCCATCTCGTGCGCGGTGTGGGCGATCCGCTTGGTGCCGCCGCGGACGGCCGGGCTGTCGCTGCAACCCTGGACGCAGCGATCCGTTCGGCCCAGGGCAACCTGCGCATAGATCGAGTTGTCGGAATGAATGGTCCCCGTCGCGAGGCTGGAACTCCCGTAGTAGGTGTCGGCGTAGTTGTGGACGTCGAAGTACTCATTCTTCGAGTGGGGGACCTTGAAGATCTTCTCGTTTGAGGGGTAGACGGTGTCGGGTGAGATCCCCTGGCTGAGCGCGGTCGCCAGGGTGAACGGCTTGAAGGCCGAGCCGGGCTGGCGGTGGCCGTTGGTCGCGAGATTGAAGGGATGGTTCTGGTAGTCGTTGCCACCGACCATCGCCTTGACTCCGCCGGTCTCGTTGTCGAGCACGACGACCGAGGCGGTCGGCGCAATGCCGGCAAGGGTGCTCTGCGCGATCTCCTGCGCCGTGTTCTGCATCTCCATGTCGAGCGGCGTATGCACCGTGAGGCCGCCGCCGAACGCCCGGCCGGGACCGTAGAGGTCGACGACCTGCTGACGGAGCCACGAGGTGAAGTAGGGGGCCTCGGACTCGATTGACGGCTTGGCGATCTCGGATGGGGCCGGGATCGAGGTCTGGACCCCATCGTCGTACTCGGCCTGGTCGATGTCGCCCTCGTCCACCATCCTCTGCAGCACCAGGTTGCGCCGGTCCATGGCGGCCTGCGGGTTGTTCCTGGGCGAGAACGCGGAGGGAGAGGTGATGATCCCCGCGAGCATCGCGGCCTCAGGCGGGGTCAGGTCCTTGGCGCACATCTCGTGCCCGGGTTGGCCGCACCCCTGATGGCGCTCGCCGAAGTACGTACGCGCGGCCGCCTCGATGCCGTAGGCGCCCTCGCCGAAGTAGATGGTGTTCAGGTACTCGGTGAGGATCTTGTCCTTGTCCCAATGGCGCTCGATCTCGTAGGCGAGGGCGGCCTCACGGAACTTCTGGAAGACGGTCCGGCTGTTCTGCGCCTCGAGCGCGTTCTTGACGAACTGCTCGGTGATCGTGGAGCCTCCCTGGGTGGAGCCACCCGGGAGCACGTTCTCGATCCCGGCGCGGAACAGGCCCTTGAGGTCGACCCCGCTGTGCTCATAGAAGCGACGGTCCTCGATCGCGACGGCCGCCTCCTTCATGTAGGGCGAGATGTCCCCTGAGTCGACCAGGATGCGGTTGTTGTTGTTCAGCAGCGTCCCGATCCTGTTGCCCTGGTCATCGACCACCTCCGAGTTCTTGGCCTCCGCGAACTCCTTCTTCGCCTCCAGCTGGGGCAGGTCCTGGGTGATCGCCATCATGATCCCGAAGAAGAATGAGACGACACCGAGCATGCCGACCCCGGCGACGAGGATGAGCAGGCGGAGCTTCTTGATGCGCCCCGGCTTCGGCTTGCGGGGGCGGCGGGCGCTGATCCGGCGGGGAAGACGGGGGGGAGGAGGTTTGCCGGCTCCGGCTGCACGCGGCTGCTGGATCCGGCCGGGAACACGCTCCCGCAGGGCGTGGACGCGGTCGCGGCTCTCGGCGATCCGCTCGCCGCCGACCCGGCGGAGACCCTGCAGCCCGTTCTCGAAGGCGTTCCTGATGCTGGACCCGCGACGCGCGAGACGGCCCTTCTGCGGCTGGGTGGAGAGGACCGACTCGAAGTCGGCGTTCTCGTCCTCCTCCTGATCAGCACTCTCCAGGCGGGCGCGTTCCTCGTCGAAGTCCAGGATGGAGCTGGGCCGGCGTGAGGCGCGTCGACGGGCCTCCTTGGCGAAGTTGCGCGCCTCGCCGGGGGTGGGAGGGCCGGCTGGGCCATCGTCTCGCTCGCGCAGAGGGGAGAGGGTGCCCGGCTCGAATACGTCGCCGCCGAAGCTCAGCCAGTCGTCGTCGTCCGGCTCGACCGGTGTGCGGGGGGTTTCGGGGCGCTCACGCTCCTTTTTGCGGGGCGCCGCCGGCGGTGGCTCTGCGTGGTCCTCGTCGTCGTAGAGGAGCTCGCCGCGACGGTCGAGCAGCTCCTTTGCGCGCGCGGCGTAGCCGCGAGAGCCATTGCCTGAGCCATTGCCGGGCGAGCCATTGCCCCGGGCATCGTTGCCATTTCCGCTGGAGCCGTCGCCATTGCGGAATCGCCGACGACGCTCGGGGGCCTCGTCAGTGCCCTCGTGCTCGTGGGATTCCGTCCTTGAAGCGGAACGGCCCCGGTCTACGTCGAAATCGAAATCGAAGTCGTCTGTCATGTGCGTTGGGCGACGCCGGTGTCGCCCGCGCCTGGATCCAGGTTGCGCCTGGACAGTGACTCTAAGGACACCGGCCGACGTGGGTTGTTGCGCCCACGCGGTAACCGTGCCCGGCCAGGCGGAAGCGGGGAGTCTAGCATTGGCCCCGTGGCCGAATTCGAGGTTCAGGCGGGCCTTTCAGCGTCCTTTAAGACGAATGGCTGACCTCGAAACCCTGCTCCGCGGGGCCGAGGAGGCCCTGCCCGAGGGGCAACTCGAGAAGCAGCTCGCCAGGGCGGAGCCGCTTCGCGTCAAGCTAGGGATCGATCCGAGCACGGCCGACATCCACCTCGGCCATGTGGTGGTTCTCACCAAGCTCGCCCAGTTCCAGCAGGCGGGCCATACGGTGGTGCTGATCATCGGGGACTTCACCGCGCTGGTCGGCGACCCGAGCGGGCGCGACACGACGCGCCCGGTGCTGACTCCCGACGAGATCGAGGCGAATGCGCAGACCTACCAGGACCAGGCATTCAAGGTCCTCGACCGAGAGCGCACGGAGGTCAGGCGGAACGGCGAGTGGCTGGACATGCCGGCCCAGGAGCTGTTCACGCTGCTCGGGAAGACGACGGTGGCGCGGCTCCTGGAGCGGGAGGACTTCACCAAACGGATGAAGGCCGACCAGCCGATCTCCTCGCTCGAGCTGCTCTATCCCGTGCTGCAGGGTTACGACTCGGTGGCGATCCGCTCGGACGTCGAGCTGGGGGGGACCGACCAGAAGTTCAACCTGCTATTCGCCAGGGACATCCAGCGGGCCTACGACGTGCCGGAGCAGTCGATCATGACCATGCCGATCCTGCCCGGGACCGACGGCAGGCAGAAGATGAGCAAGTCGCTCGGCAATTACGTCGGTGTGACGGAGCCGCCTGAGGAGATGTTCGGCAAGCTGATGAGCGTTCCCGACGAGGCGATGGGCACCTACTACGAGCTGCTCCTGGGCGAGGAGGAGCCGGGGGGTCATCCGGCGGAAGCGAAGAGAGCCCTGGCGCGGAGGATCGTGGAACGGTTCCATGGGAAGGAGGCCGCGGAGGTGGCCGAGGCCCACTTCAACCGCCTCCACGTGGAGCACGGCCTGCCCGATGAGATGCCGGAGCTCGATCTCTCGAGCGACCCCGCGCTCCGCTCCGGGGATGACGGCGAGGTGCACCTGCCCCAGCTGATCTCCTCCGCGTTCGAGATCAGCACGAGCGAGGCGCGCCGGCTCCTCAGCCAGGGCGCCGTCAAGCTCGACGGAGAGGCGCTGGACGGCGAGCGCCTGGATCTGCCGGCGGCAGAGCTCAGCGGAAAGGTCCTGCAGGTGGGCAAGCGGCGCTTCCTCCGCCTCACCGGCAGCCGCGACTCTTGAACAAGAGGGCCATCGCGGTCTATACTCCCCGGTCGCTCTTGCTTCGGACCACGAAGAGAGCCGCCTCGTAAGAGGAGCCCAGATCGGCCGCGTCGCGGCCGCGTCGTTGGCGGGCCCCTCGAACGAGGGGCCTTTTTTGTGACCCGAGCAGAGGGTGGAGGCGACGAGACCCGTCGCGCCCGCCGTGTGGTCTTTGAAAACTGAGCAGCGCGTGATGAGGGACATCCGTCCCTCATTACTCGAGCCCGACTCCCGCCCATCATGCACCGGGCGGGGGTTGAATAACTCCGTCATGTCGGCCACCGCCCTGTGTACGCGGTGGCAGAAGTCAGCTACATGACAACTCTCTTGTGACTGACGATCAGTCACGTCACACTTTTTACGGAGAGTTTGATCCTGGCTCAGGACGAACGCTGGCGGCGTGCTTAACACATGCAAGTGGAGCGACGAACCGGGCTTCGGCCCGGGGCAAAGC
>DATDKQ010000269.1:0-2423 GCA_036519915.1 Solirubrobacterales bacterium
CCTCGTATCCCCGGCCGATCAGTCGCCGGGCGATCTCGAGGCCCATGCCGCGTCCCGCTCCGGTGACCAGTGCTCCCGCCATCGCGCGGAGCATATGAAGTGCTGGTCGATTCCATTCGACCCGAAGGTTCGGCTCAGAACATCCGATGCCAAAAGTGGGTGGAAGGCCTGCGGGGTCTGCTAGTGTGCCGCGCGTTCTTCCGCTGAATCTCCGCCACGACATAGGACGGAGATCGGGGGACCCACAAGTTGGGGCGAATCGCGGGCCGTACGCCGCGTAGCGCGATCTTTCAGCGCGAGCCCGTCAGCTAACCCCGTAAGCAACGAAAGAGGAAGGTTTGACGAGCAAGCGAACAATTCGTGCCATCGCCGGATTCGCATGTGCCGCCACGCTGTGCGTAGCGGCGCCGGCCGCGAGCGCGCAGACCGGCGGTAGCGGCGTGCCGGGAGGCACCACGCCGACCGAGCCGACGGCCCAGCCGAGCTCGTCTCCGAGCTGGACGGTCTTCAAGGCAGCCACGTGGTACGGCCCCGGCTTCTGGGGCAAGTCCACGTCCTGCGGGACCCTGCTGACGCCGACGACGATCGGTGTCGCCCACAAGAAGCTCCCCTGCGGCACGCTGGTGACCTTCAGCTACGCGGGCCGCAGCGTGACCGCGACGGTGATCGACCGGGGTCCGTTCCACAAGGGCTACGCCTGGGACCTGACCAAGAAGACGGCGAAGCGCGTCGGCTTCCTGGCGGTCGGATCCGGACGGATCCAGGCGACGATCACGCCCCCCGCGCCCGCGGCCTAGCCGCGGGCGTAGATCCGGCGGCGGTGTTTGTGGCCGCCGTTAATGGCGAAGCCGCCTACGCAGCCGCTTCGCGCAAGACAGCCGGATCGCCCTCCTGCGGCAGCGCCGCGACGGAGGCGAACAGACTCTCGAACTCCGCGAGGGCAACCTCGGCGACCGCGTCGAGGATCTCCTCGTTGCTCCATCCGGCCTCTCGCGCCTCCTCGACCAGGTGGTGGGGAGGACGCTCGGAGTGGTTGAGCGTCTCGCGCAACAGCGTCAGCAGTGCCGCCTCCTTCTCATCCGAGGAGGTGAAGTTGCGCGCCCGGGCGACCTCGTCGAGGCCGAGCCCGGCGACCCGCGCGGTGCGGGCGTACTGGGTCAGGGTGTAGGGGTCGTTCCGATACTCAGCCACCGCGAGACCGATGCGCTCGCGGGTGGCGCGGGGGAGCTTGCTCGAGCGAAGCTCGGTGCGAAGGCGGGTATAGCCGCGCAGAGCGGCGGGGGACTCGGCGAGCACGCCGATGAACTTGGAGACGGCACCACCGGCCGTCTGAATGCTCTTGATAAGTGGGGCGCTTCCGTCCGGAGCGGTGAGCTCGTCGTGGATGTGGAAGCGGCTGACGTCTGTCTTTACGGTCATTTCCTCAATCCGCCATTTACAAAGGGGTTACTTTACTTTTAGCCGGTTACTTACGCCTCGTAAGTGTACAGCCAAATTCCAGTTTCTGCTCTCAAGTACGGCCGCTGAGCCGGGTTGGATGTCATGGCGGTAAGTTTCCGCTCGATGGCTGCTTCGACGGGGACCAAGGACATTGTCGCGACCGATGCCAAGGAGGCGATCGCGTACTGCGAGGAGAACGACGTCCGCTTCGTGCGCCTCTGGTTCACCGATCTGCTCGGGCAGCTGAAGAGCTTCTCGATCCACGCCGCCGAGCTCGACGACGCCTTCGAGGGCGGTATGGGATTCGACGGGTCCTCGATCACGGGGTTCAACCCGATCGAGGAGTCCGACATGATCGCCGTGCCGGACCCGACGACGCTCCGCCTGATCCCGTGGCGGGTGGAGGAGACGAATCGCACCGCCCGCATGATCTGCGACATCCGGGTCCCGGGCGGCGATCCCTATGAGGGCGACCCGCGCTGGATCATGCGGCGGGCACTCGAGCGGGCGAAGGAGATGGGCTTCGATGACTTCTTCATCGGCCCCGAGCTCGAGTATTTCTACTTCAAATCGGCCAACCCAGAGGACGGGGTGCCCGAGGTACTCGACGAGGGCGGCTACTTCGACCTGACCACCCTGGACGCCGGCTCCGACGTGCGCCGGGAGACCGTGCTCGCCCTGGAACAGCTCGGCATCCATGTCGAGTACACCCACCACGAGGTCGGTCCGTCCCAGCACGAGGTGGACATGCGCTACAAGGGCGCGCTCGCGATGTCCGACGACTGCATGACCTACCGGATCACGGTCAAGGAGTACGCGATGAAGTACGGCTGGCACGCCACCTTCATGCCGAAGCCGCTGGAGGGCGTGAACGGATCCGGCATGCACGTCCACCAGTCGCTCTCCAAAGGCGGCAAGAACGCCTTCTTCGACCCTGACGACCAGTACTTCCTGTCGGACACGGCCAAGGCGTTCATCGCCGG
>DATDKQ010000270.1:0-7581 GCA_036519915.1 Solirubrobacterales bacterium
CCCTGTACATCGACCGCGAGGACGAGACCAAGATCCTGGCCCTCGCCCGGTTCACGGTGATCCGCCCGACCAGCGACTCGTTCGACACCGATGTAGCTTTTCTCCACACGATGAGGGGCGAGCAGGTCGCTGACCTTCGGAGCTGGCTCGACCACGCGGAGGGGCTGGGGCAACTGGCGAGCCCCGAACAGGTGCCTTTCCCGGACTAGGTCGGCCCGCTGCGGGAGAATTGCGGCGTGGCGCGAAACGCTCTCTGCCCGGTCCTGATCCGGCGCGACGCCGAGCTCGGCGTCCTCGAGGACGCCCTGCTGGCTGCGCGCCGCGGCGAGAGCCGATTCGTGGTGCTGGCCGGTGAGGCAGGGATCGGGAAGACGCGGTTGTCGCGAGAGCTCGCTCGTGAGGCCCGGGAGCTCGGCTGCGCGGTGCTCTCGGGCGGCGCGAGCGATGCGGAGGTCTCACTGCCCTATCTCCCGTTCGTCGAGGCGATCGGCAACTACCTCGACGAGCAGGATCTCGACCGCCTCCAGGAGGCCCTCGGCCCGGCGCTGGGAGAGCTCGGCCAGCTCTTCCCGACGCTCGCCGGCGACCGGCTCCCGGAGCCCTCACCCGACCCGGGCCAGGCGAAGCTGCGCCTCTTCGAGTCGATCGTCTCCCTGCTCGCGCTCCCGGCACGGGATCGGACGGTGCTGCTGGTGATCGAGGACGTCCACTGGGCGGACGCCTCCACCCGAGAGCTCCTCGACTACCTCGCGCGCAGGCTCACCGACCTGCCCTCACTTATCGTCGTCACCTACCGGACGGACGAGCTCCATCGCCGCCATCCGTTCCTGCCGACGCTGCAGGGCTGGCGCCGCTCCGACGTGGCCGATCTGGTGGAGCTGGAACCGCTCTCCGAGGACGGCATCGGGGAGATGCTCGCGGCGATCCTCGGCCCAGACGACGTCGACCGCGAGCTGCACGAGCTGATGCTGGAGCGGACCGAGGGAAACCCATTCATCCTGGAGGAGATGCTGCGCGAGGTGGTGGAGAGCTCGGGGTCCGGCGACGGAGGGGATCGCGTAGCGGTCGGAAACGCCCGGCTGCCCGAGTCCGTCCGGCAGGCGATTCTGCTTCGCGTCCAGCGGCTCGGCGACGAGCGTTCCGCCGTGCTCGAGGCCGCGGCGGCGCTGGGCCGGAGCTTCGATGCCGAGACGCTGCTCGCCGTCTCCGGTGAGCCCTCGGCCACTGCTCACGACACGCTGGAGGCAGCGATGGCCCAGCAGTTGATCGAGGAGGATCCCACCCACCCGGGTCGGTACTCGTGGCGGCATGCGCTGACGCAGGAGGCGATCTACGCGGAGATCGTGACCCCGCGGCGGCAGGCGATCCACTCGCGCGCGGCGGAGGTGCTCGCAGACAGCGAGACGACCCGACCGGTCGATCTCGCCAACCACCTGCTCGGCGCGGCGCGCTTCGCCGAGGCGGTTCCGATCTGCCTGCGGAGCGCCGAGGAGGCGGAGCATTCGCTGGCCTTCGGTGAAGCCGTCTCGATCCTGGAGCGAGTACTGCCCTACGTCCCAGACCCGCTCGAGAACGCGCGTGTCCTCTGCCGAATCGGAAACGATCATCACCGCAACGGCGAGCCGGCCACCGGCGCCGGCTATCTGAGCTCCGGCATCGATGTCCTGGAGGGAGGCGGGGAGGAGCTCGAGGCAGCGCACTACCGGCTGATCCTGGGACGGTGTCATTGGGAGTCCAGGCGTCCCGATGCCGCCCGCGCCGAGTACGAGCGCGCCCTCGCCGTGCTCGACGCAGCCGGCCCGTCGGCTGATCTCGCGATGGCCCATCAGCGGCTCGCCGGATTGGACGCCTTCCAGCTCGACTACCGAGGCTGCCTGGAGTCGGCGCAGCGGGCGGTGGAGATCGCTGAGCAGGTCGGTGCGGACTACGAGCGTGTCTGGGCGCTCGGCTTTCTCGCGCTGGGCTACGTCGACGGAAGCGAGCAGGAGCGCGGGCTGGCGCTGATGGACGAATGCTTTCTCGAGGCCCGTGAGAAGGGCTACTCGCAGATCGCGAGCAACGTGGCGTGGAACACGGTCTGGACGCGCACCCACATGATGCTCCCGGAGCTCGAGGAGTGGCTCGAGCGGCTCGAGTCGCTCCCCTTCTACGCGAGCTATGGACACCGCAGCGGCGACCCGCTCTGCCGCTGCTACGTCGCGACCGCCCGAGGTGACCTCGAAGGTGCTCTCGCTCAGGGGGAGGCGGCTGCACGCCGGCACGAGCGACTGGGCTTCGCGAAGATGGAGTGGCGCGCCCGAATCCAGATCGCCCAGATCCTGGCCGAGCTGGGACGCGGTGAGGGGGCGGCGGAGACGCTGCCGCCGATCTCAACCCGGACCGAGTTGCAGGACATCACCTACGACGCGCCGGCACGGATCCGGGTCGCACAGAGCCTCGGACGGCCCGAGGACGCGCTCGAAGTGGCCGAGGAGATTGTCGAGAAGGCCGAGAGGCTCGCGACCTTCAGGGAGACACTCGCCCTGGCGGCCGAGGTGTTGGCAGCTCTCGGCCGGGGCGACCGAATCGAGCGGCTGGCCGTCGCCGCGCGGGACCACCCCACCGAGGCCGGGTCCGCCTATCTCGACCAGATCGAGGGTTTCCTTGCGCTCGCGCGAGGCGATGCGTCCCGGGCGGCCGCGAGTTTTGACGCGCTGATCCGTGCAGCCGAGGACGCCGGCTACCCCCTCGTCAAGCTGCGCGGCCAGGTGCAGCGCGCTCGTGCCTTGGGCGCTGCAGGCGGATCCGAGGATGCCGCGGCCGAGCTCAGGGCGGCCGCCGAGCGAGCCGATCGGATGAGCGCACGTCTGATCGCGAGCGAAGCCCGCGCAGCGGCCGCCGAGCTCGGCGTCGAGCTTCCGCCCGCCCCGGAGCCGGACGTCGAGACGGTCCCGGAGGCGGTCGTCCCGCACGGCGAGCGCCTCGTGACCTCGCTGTTTGCAGACGTGCGGGGCTACTCGGAGCTCAGCTCGAGTCTCGCTCCCGACGCCCTAACGGATCGGATCAGGATGCTCTACCGGCTGGCGCGCGTCGCCGTCGAGCGCCGGCAGGGGATCGTCGACAAGTTTGCGGGAGACGCGGTGATGGCGACGTTCAACATCGCGGGCACGAGCACCGACCACACTGCGGACGCCCTGGAGGCGGCGTTCGCCCTACGCGACCGGGCGCAGACCATCGAACTGCCGCTCGGCATCGGAATCGCGGTCGGTCCAGGGGTGGTCGGGAGGGGCATCTCCGACGACAACATCGCGGTCACCGGCGAGGCGACCAACCTCGCGGCCCGGCTCCAGGCCCAGGCCGGGCCCGGGGAGATCCTGCTCAGCGCCGAGGCGCATCGCCGCGTCGCGGATTGGCTCGGCGACCACGGCATCGAGACGACGCGGGAGGAGCTCGAGCTGAAGGGCTTCGCCGAACCGCAGCTCGCCTACCGGCTCACAGCCGGCGACCGCGCCGCAGTGTCCTGAGGACCTAGGCCGGCTGGGGCTCGCCGGCGTCGGCCGCTTCGGCCCCGACGCTGCCCTCGCGCGGGTCCGACTCGGGCGGCACCTCGCCGCCGCGCTCGGTTCCCGCGATCAGCTCGTCCGGCGCCTTCTCCTTCGGGATGAATCCCGACTTCATCCCGAAGTAGACCGCCTGCGGATGGTGGGCGACGATCGCGACGGTCGACTGCTCCGGCTCGACCGCGTAACCGCCCGAGAGCGTCATCCCGATCTCGTTCAGGCCGAGGAGACGCCAGACCTTCTCGTGCTCGGACTGGTCGGGACACGCGGGGTAGCCCCAGGAGTAGCGCCGTCCCTGGTCGGGCTCGATGCCCAGATCACTCCGCACCTGCGAGTGGAGCCACTCAGCGAGTCCCTCCGCCGCCTGGACACCCAGGCCATGCACGTAGAGCTGCTCGGCGAACTCGCCGTCGGATTCGAGCTTCTTGATCAGCTCGGTCACCTCGGGGCCGACGGTCACGCCCTGGAGCGCGACGACGTCGCGCTCGCCGGGACCGCGCTCGTCCAGCGGTCGGAAGAAGTCGGTGAGGCAGATCCGGTCGTGCTTCGGCTGACGCGGGAAGACCAGCCGCTCCACCTCGCGCTCGGAGTCCTCCGTGTCGAAGACGACCAGCTCATTGCCGTCGGCGGCGCAGGGGAAGTACCCGAGCCGGGTTCTCGGTTGCAGGTAGTCCTGCTCTCGCCACATGCGCTCGAGGCGCGGAGCGAAGCCCTCCTCACCGTCGTGGCCCTCCACGATCTGCCGCCACTCCTCGCCCTTCTTGCCGCGGCCGCCCCAATGGAGCTTGAAGAGAACGTGACGGTCGAGGTGGGGGAAGACGTCGTCGAGGTCGACCTCGATCTCGCGCACGCCCCAGTAGGGCGGCTCGGGAACCGGGGCGTCGGTCCGCGCGCCCGAGCGAACGCTGTCGTCGGTGGTGGGCGGAGCGTCGTCGACTGCCTCCGGCTTATCGCGCAGCTCCTGAGCCTCGGAGCGCATACGGTCGACCAGCGAGGAGCGAGCCTCGTCGTCGATCAGCGCGTCCATCGTGTCCAGGCCCGCGAAGGCGTCCTTGCAATAGAAGACGCCGGGCGCGTAGACGTCGTCGGACTCCTTGCCGCCCGGATAGAGAATCCGGCGGCCAAAGTCGCGGTTGATCGCCGCCCCGCCGATCAGCACGGGGAACTCCAGCCCTCGCTGGTGCAGCTCCTGCACGCAGGTCGGCATCTGCTTCGAGGTCGAGACCAGCAGGGCGGAGAGGCCGATCGCGTCAGCCTCATGCTCGACGGCCGCCGAGATGATCGTGTCGACCGGGACCTGCTTGCCGAGGTCGACGACCGTGTAGCCGTTGTTGGTGAGGATCGTGTTGACCAACGACTTCCCGATGTCGTGGACGTCGCCGAAGACGGTCGCGATCACGACCTTGCCCTTCGTGTGGCCCTCGATCCTCTCCAGGTAGTTCTCGAGCTGGGCGACGGCCCGCTTCATCACCTCGGCCGACTGGAGGACGAAGGGCAGGATCAGCTCGCCGGCGCCGAACTTGTCACCGACCTCCTTCATCGCCGGCAGGAGCACCTCGTTCAGAGTCGGTACCGCACCGATCTTCTCCACCGAGCGGTCGATCCAGTCCTCGACCCCGTCCTTCTTCCGATGCAGGATCTGCCAGTGGAGGGCCTCCTCGGGCTCCATCCCCTCGGTCGGGTCACCGGCCGCCTCCTCCGCCTCCTCGCCCTGCGACTCGAAGTGCGCGATGAACTTCTCGAGCGCGTCCTCGGAGCGGTTGAAGACGAGGGCATCGGTGAGCTCGCGCTCGTTCTCATCGATCTCGAAGTAAGGGGTGATGTGATTCGGGTTGACCATCGCCAGGTCGAGTCCGGCCTCGACGCAGTGATGGAGGAAGACGGAGTTCAGGACCGCGCGGGCCTTCGGCGAGACGCCGAAGCTGACGTTCGAGACGCCCAGCGAGGTCTTGACACCGGAGATCTCGGCCTTGATCCGCCTGATCCCCTCGATCGTCGCGATCGCGGAGGGACGCCACTCCTCGTCCCCGGTGGTCAGCGTGAAGGTGAGCGCGTCGAAGATCAGCGCTTCGGGGTCCATCCCGTGGTCGCCCACGCACATGTCGCGGATCCGCTCGGCGATCTCGATCTTCCGGTCGGCGGTCTTCGCCATCCCCTCTTCGTCGATGGTCAGTGCGATCAGCGCTGCGCCGTGGGCCTTGGCCAGCGGGGCGACGCGGTCGAGCTTGTCCCGGCCGGCCTCGAGGTTGACGGAGTTGACGATCGCCCGGCCGGGGATCTTCTCCAGCGCGGCCTCGATCACCTCCGGCTCGGTCGAGTCGACCTGGATCGGGGCGGGCTGGGTGAGGGAGATTCGCTCGACGACCGTGCCCATCTGGGCGTCCTCGTCCTGGCGTTCGGTGAGCGCCACGCAGACGTCGAGGACGTGGGCGCCGCCGGTCACCTGATCTTCGGCCACCTGAATCAGGCCGTCGTAGTCGTCGGCCAGCAGCATTTCCTTGGCGGCTCGCGAACCCTGCGAGTTGACGCGCTCGCCGACAAGGGTGGGCCGCGGCTCCTGGACGAGCGGGGTCGCGGTCATCATGCTCGAGACCGTCGCCTGGCCGCCCTCGGGTCGCTCATCGGGAGTCCGGCCGTCAACGCGCTCCCGGATCGCCCGGATGTGCTCCGGCGTCGTGCCGCAACAGCCGCCGACGATCCCGACGCCGTAGCGCTCGACGAACTCGCCGAGCGTGGCGGCCAGCGGCTCCGGCTGCTCGGGGAAGATCGTCTCGCCGTCGGGGCCCTGCAGGGGCAGGCCCGCGTTGGGGATGCAGTGCACCGGCAGAGGCGAGCTCTCACCCAGGTAGCGGATCGCGTCCCGCATGTCTTCCGGTCCGGTCGAGCAGTTCAGGCCGATCACCTGGACGTCGAGTGCCGAGAGGGTCGTCAGTACCGCCTGGATGTCGGTGCCGAGCAGCATCTTGCCGCCCTGCGGCAGCAGCGAGACCGACGCCTGGATCGGGAGGGTCCGGCCCGTGAGCTTGAACGCCTCTCGCGCCCCGAAGATCGCGGCCTTCACCTCCAGGATGTCCTGCGCGGTCTCGATGATGATCAGGTCGGCGTCGCCCTCGACCAGGCCCTGCGCCTGCTCGGTGAAGACCTCGACCAGCTTTCGGAAGGAGATGTCCCCCAGGGTGGGGTCGTCGCTTGCCGGCAAGAAGCCGGTCGGGCCGATCGAGCCGGCGACGAAGCGGTCCGGGCCCGCCGCCTCCCGAGCGATCTCCGCGGCCCTGCGGTTGATCTCAGGCGTGTGCTCGCCGAGGCCCCACTCGTTGAGCTTCAGCCGGCTGCCCTGGAAGGTGTCGGTCTCGACGACCTCGGCGCCCGCGTCGAGCATCGAGGCGTGGACGCCCTCGATCACGTCGGGGCGGTTGAGGACGAGGGCTTCGTGGCACTTGCCCTCGAGGCCGCCGTAGTCGGCCTGCGTGAGATCGAACTGCTCGAGCGTCGCGCCCATGCCGCCGTCGAAGACGACGACCCTCTCCCGCACGGCCCCCAGGAAATCGCGCTCAGGCATGGCGGGGAAGGGTAGACACCCTCGGTAGGGTTGAGATATGGCCCTGTCCAACGTCTCGGGTTTCCCGCGCATTGGCCGCAATCGCGAGCTCAAGTTCGCGACAGAGGGCTACTGGCGCGGCGAGACCTCGGCTGATCAATTGGCCGCGACGGCGAAGGCGATTCGGGTCGAGAACTGGAAGCTCATGCAGGACGCCGGGATCGACCTGATCCCCTCGAACGACTTCTCCTGCTACGACCAGGTGCTCGACACGATTGCGCTGGTCGGCGCCGTCCCCGAGCGCTACGGCTGGGGCGGTGGCCAGGTCGATCTCGACACCTACTTCGCGATGGCACGAGGCCGGCAGACGGACGACCAGGACGTCACCGCGATGGAGATGACGAAGTGGTTCGACACGAACTACCACTACATCGTCCCCGAGCTTGGTCCCGAGACGCAGTTCTCGCTGTCGAGCTCGAAGCCGTTCGACGAGCACGCCGAGGC
>DATDKQ010000271.1:0-11100 GCA_036519915.1 Solirubrobacterales bacterium
TGGAGGAAGGCGTCGGGCCGCGCCCGCCGGATCAGGCCAGGGCAGGTGTAGAGGTGGTAGTCGTGCAGCATCACCACCGGGTCCTCCTGACCCTCGATCGCCCGGATCACGCAGTCGGCCATGTCGTCGTTCACGACCTTGTAGCCCTCCTCCCACGCGTCCACCTCGGCCTGCCTGATGTCCGGCGCGTTGGAGAGGTCCCAGAGGTAGTGCTGGATGAACCACAGGATCGGGTTCGCGATCACGTTGTAGAAGCGGTCATACGCCGAAGGGTTCGAGGCGACCATCTGCACGTCGTAGTCGATCCCGTCGACCTCGATCTCAACCGGCCCCTCGCTCTCGTTCGCGACCACGACGTCCTCCTCCGTCATCGCCGAGGCGATCCAGAGCGCCTTGCGGTGTGAGACCAGCCCGGAGAGCGCCGTGACCAGCCCACCGCCGCCGCGATGCACGATCCGCTGACCCGTCTCATCGCGGCCGAACTCCGCGGGGCCGCGGTTCGAGACGATCGTCAAGGGGTACTCGGCCACCCACCGTTTGTATCAGCCATGGCTAAGCGGTCATGCGATCCGGTCACCGGGGGCTACGTCCTCGTCGGGACGGAGCAGCACCACTCCCTTGGCGTCGTCGAGCGCGCCCATCACCAGGACCTCGGAGAGAAACGGCCCGATTCGCTTGGGCGGGAAGTTGACCACCGCCACCACAAGTCGCCCCTCCAGGTCCTCCCGCGCGTAGTGCGTGATCTGCGCGGAGGAGCGCTTGCGGCCGATCTCGGGACCAAAGTCGATCTCCAGCTTCCAGGCGGGGACGCGCGCCTCGGGAAACTCCTCCACGCCGACCACGCGACCGACCCGCATGTCGACCGTCTCGAACTGCTCCCAGGTGATCTCGGCCATGGGCGAAGGTCGTCCCGCTACTCGAGCGAGGTGAAGATCCTCAGCCAGTCGAGCAGCAGGCGCGGCGAGAGAAAGCGCTCCCGGGTTCGCTCCTTGCCGGCCCGGCCGAGTCGCCGGCCGAGCTCGGGGTCCTCGAGGATCCGGATGCACCGCTCCGCCGCCTGATCCGGCGTTTCGACCAGATAGCCGTCCTCGCCATCGACGATCTGCAGCGGAATGCCGCCCACATTCCCCGCGATGGTCGGCCGCCCCTTCCACAGAGCCTCCGCGACCGTCAGCCCGAACCCCTCGCGGATCGACTTCTGCAGGACGACGTCCGACTGCGACTGGAACGCGTTCACCTCGATCGCGCCGACGTTGTTCAGGTTGTTGAGGATCTTTATGTCGGGGTCCGACCCCGCGTACTCGAAGGTGCGGTGGAAGAACTCCCAGCCCTCCGGGTCATCCGTCGCCATCGATCCGACCAGCGCCAGCTGCACCTCGGGGATCTCCTTGGTCACCTGCCGGTAGGCGTCGATCACGCCGATCGGGTCCTTCCACGGGTCGAACCGCGATACCTGGCAGATCATCGGCCGGTCGACGTCGATTCCGAACTGGTTGCAGACGAAGGCCGCGTCATCGGGAGAGAGCGCCATGTTCTTCGGCGAGAGCGGGTCGATCGCCGGCGGCACGATCCTCACCCCGCCATGGCCGTCGAGCCCCTTGGGCACGTACTGCTCCATGTGCCAGACGGTGATTTCGTACTCCGAGATCAGCGGGAGCAACCGCTCGATCGGCTCCGGGTTCGGCTCGGAGAGATCGATGTGGCAGCGCCAGATCCAGTTCTTGGCGTGATCCCCGGCGTTGTGGCGCATCCCCACCGGCTGCGGGTCGTGGACGATGATCGCGTCCCACTCGCCCTCGAGGCTCTCGGCGTTCATCTTGTTGTAGTGGTCGAACAGCTCCCACTGGTTGGGGGTGAGCGTGTTCGGGTCGCCCTGCAGGGAGTTGTGGAGGAGTTTGGTGGCGTTGAAGAACTCCTCGCGGCCCATGATCACCTGCCAGTGGGCGTCCAGCCCGACGTCCCGCATCAGCGGCACGATCGTGTAGAGGATCTCCGAGACGCCGCCCCCGAAAGCCGTCGCGCTCACGTGCAGGATGCGCTTGCCCTCCAGGCCCTCGGCGAGCTCCCGGATCTCATCGACCAGGCCTCGCCCGGCCAGGTGGGTGTAGTCGGCCAGCGACTTGTTGCCGAGCGCTACCTCTTGAAGCACAGGCCCCCCATGATCGGATGAGTACGCAAGGGCGAAAAAGTACTCGTTTTGTCCGAGGGTGCTCCGCAGTGAAGCGAGGAGCAACCCGTTAGATGCTGGCGCGCAGCCGCTCGATGCCCGCGTCGATCTCGGCGCAGATCGCGGAGTGGAGCTCGGCGTTCGCGGCGGCAACGCAGGACATCTGAAACTCGTGGCCCGAGCCGAGCAGGGGACGGGCGGAGAGCGACTCGCCGTAGGCGTCGGTCACCACCGCGCCGCACTCCTCCAGGCAGATCGTCGCCGCGGCCAGGTCGTAGGGAGAGTTGTTGAGCACCGCTCCGTCGCCGACCCGCTCGAACTCCGCGCGAATCGACGGCACGTCGTCGATCATCCGCGGCCCAGGCTCGACGTACGCATCGAGCTGGCCGGTGGCGATCCGGGTCATGTCATAGGTCGCCGAGCCGAGGTCGAAGGTCCCGCCACCGACGGATGAGACGTCGATGAGGTCGCAGATCACTTCGATCAGCGGACGGGCCGGCCGTCCCCGGAAACCGTAGGTCCAGAACATGCGCGCGAGGGATTTGTTGGCCGAGAGACTGGCCGCCGGCTCGAGACCCCTGCCGCGCTCCGCGACGAAGCTCAGGCCGCTCTTCACCTCGAGCACGCAGCCGACCTGCACGTCCCCCATGGTCGGCTCGTCGTCCAGCGGCGCCGCTGCGACCGAGACACAGCACGACTCGAGCCCCGCCAACGCCGGCCGGGTGCCGTCGATCGGGTCCACCACCAGGACCCACTCGGCACGGTCGCCCGCGGGGGAGACCAGGCCGCGGTCCTCGGAGAAGAACGAGACCTCGGGTGCCCGCTCGGCGAGGAAGGACTCCATCCGCGCCTCGGCGTGCTCGTCGATCTGGAAGGTGACGTCGCCGCCGTCCGCCTCGCCGGAGTGGGCGCGGCCGGCGTGAGCCCCGAGGTGCGGCAGGACCTCCTCGCGCAGCGTCGTGGCCAGGTCGGTGACGAGGTTTCGAATGGATGGCTTCGCCATAAGACGGGTTGCGCTGACGCGCACCTTCGCGTCACGCTACCTGCAGACTTCGCGGACCCGGCCGACCGAGGTCGCGTGCCCTACTGGTTTACGTCCGCCGGCCGCGAGCCCAGCGTGACCTCGACGTCCTGCTTGTCGCCGTCGCGGAGGATCTGGAGCGTCACCTTGTCGCCCGGCTTGTGGACCGCGACCAGCTTCGAGAGGTCGTTGTTCTCGAGCACCGGCTTGCCGTCGACCGCGAGCACGACGTCGCCGCCGGTCTTCACCTGCTGGAGCTGGAAGGTGTCCTCGCCGGTCGAGCCCTTCAGGCCCGCGTCGTCGGCGGGGCTGCCATTGACGACGTCCGTGATCAGCGCGCCCGCGTCGGTGTCGAGGCCGAGATGCTCGGCGAGCTGGGGGTACAGCGACTCGCTGGTCACGCCGAGGAACGCGTACTCCACCTTGCCGTCGGCCTTCAGCTGGTCGAGCGAGAACCGGACCGAGGTCACCGGAATCGCGAAGCCGACGCCGGAGTTGCTGCCGGAGCTGGACGCGATCTGCTCGTTGATCCCGATCACCTCGCCCTTCGCGTCGAGGAGCGGGCCGCCCGAGTTGCCCGGGTTGATCGAGGCGTCGGTCTGGATCGCGTTGTCGATGCCGAAGTTGGTTAGCCCCTCGACCGTCCGGTTGGTCGCCGAGATCACGCCGATCGAGAGCGACTGGTCCTCGCCGAACGGGCTGCCGATAGCGGCGACCGGCTCGCCGACCGTGAAGCTCGAGCGATCCGAGAGCTCCACGGGCTGCAGGTCGAGACCGTCCGGATCGACCTTGATCAGCGCGACGTCGGCGTCCGCGTCGAAGCCCTTGATCTCAGCCGGGACCCGGTTGCGGTCCCCGAACTCCACGAAGACCTGCTTGGCCTCGTGCGGCGTCCCGCCTCCGTTCAGGTGGCCGCCGCTGGTGACCACGTGGGCGTTGGTGACGATGTCGCCCTCCTTGTCCACCACGAATCCGGATCCCTGGCCGGCGGAGCCTCCGCCCCCGAGGACGTCGCTCGTGCTGCCCTCGAAGACCGAGTCGATCGTCACTACCCCTGGCGAGACGTCCTTGTAGATCTGCGCGGGGTTGAAGCTGCCATCGCTGGTCTGGACCACGACCTGCGTCTCGGTCTGAGCGGATGAGGCCGCCGGAGTGCTCGAGTCGTCCCCGCCGCCGCCGCAGCCGGCGATCAGGGCCGTGACCAGGACGGCCGCAATCCAAACGAAGAAGGCGCGCCCGCGGCGCGTCCGCCCTCCGCTCACGCCGCCACCCCGACCGGCTCGCGCTGTCGCCGCCGCCCGCCGGCCAGGGGCAGGCTGAGCGTGAAGGCGGTGTGCCCGCGGCGGGAGACCACGGCGATCTGCCCGCCCATGCGATGCGCGAGCTCCTCGGCTATCGCCAGGCCCAGCCCGGACCCGGAAGCGGTGTCGCCGGTGTAGAAGCGGTCGAAGACCTTCGGGATGGCGCGAGGGTCGATCCCCTTCTTCGCGTCGTCCCCGACGATGAGCTCTGCCGCGTTCGTCCCGCGCACGGCGGTCACAGTGACGTTCGTTCCCTGCGGCGTGTGCGTGAGCGCATTGTCAATGAGGATACGAATGATTTGTGAGACACGATTTAGATCCGCGAACGCGACCACCTGACCGCGCCCCCGCACCTGGAGCAAGGACTCGTGCAGCTTCGCGGCGGGCCGGAACTCGTCCGCGACGTGCCTGGCGGCGTCCTTCAGGTCGACCTGCTCGCGCTTGATCTCCATCACGTCGGCGTCGAGCCGCGAGAGGTCGAGCAGGTCGATGGTGAGCTTCTGGAGACGCTGGACCTGCGCCCGGATCTCGGAGACGAAGGCTCGTCGCTCGGCCGCCGTCAGCTTCTCCGTCTCGAGCAGCTCGACAAAGCCGCCGAGCGAGAAGATCGGCGTGCGCAGCTCGTGCGAGGCATTGGCGATGAACTCCTTCCGCGAGCTGTCGAGTCGCGCCAGGCGCCGCTGCATCTCGTTGAAGCTCCGCGCCAGCTGACCGAGCTCGTCCGAGGAATCCACCGGGATGGGCTGATCGAAGTGGCCCTCGGCGACCGCCTCGGCCGCCCGGCGCATCCGCCGCAGCCGCCGCGAGACGGCCCCCGACGCCCAGAACCCGATCAGCGAAGCAGCGGCCAGGGCGATCAGGCCCGCGATCAGGATCTGGCGCCGCACCAGCGCCACGTCGTCGTTCACCTCGGCGAGCTGGGTCGAGAGGACCTCCACCCAGCGGGTCTGGTCGCCGAGCCTGATCGGGACGGCGGAGATCCCCACCCGTGTCCCCGCCACGCGCTCGACGCCCGTGGCGATCTCCCCGTCGGAGATCGCCGCGTCGGCGGTCAGGTAGCGGCCCTGCAGCGCCGTCGCCTCCGACTGGGAGTCCGCGACGACGAAGGCCGGCACCGGTCCGCCCGCCGCGTCCCGCACGGCGAGGAGAGTGACGCGGCTCTCGGTCGTCTGCGCCGTCGAGCGGACGAGGTCCGAGATCTGGGCCGGTGAGGCTCCGGACTCCAGCGCCCGCGCCAACCTCGGGGACTGCTCGGTCCCCAGCCTCTCGAGCCGGCGCAGCTTCTCGGCCGTGAGACTCGATTCGAGCTGCGGCACCACGTAGAGGTAGACGAAGGCGATCCCTCCCGCGGTGATCAGGGTGATCAGGACGACGAGCCGGTTGCGGAGGGTGTTGAGGCGCAGTGCTCTCAATCGCGGTCCGCGTCGCGGAAGCGGTAACCGACGCCCCGCACCGTGAACAGGTACTCGGGCTTCTTCGCGTCGGTCTCGAGCTTCTCGCGGAGGTGCCTGATGTGGACGTCGACGGTGCGGGGGTCGCGGTAGGTCGAGTCGCCCCAGATGTGCTCGAGGAGCATCTCTCGCGTGAAGACGCGGCCTGGGGCGGCCGCCATCGCGGCCAGGATCTCGAACTCGACGTAGGTCAGCTGCACCGGCTTCGAGTGCAGCTGAACTGAGCGGCGCTCGAAGTCGATCTCGAGGTCCCCCGATCGAATCGGCTCGTTCCCGAGCGCCCCCCCGGCCATGTTGCCGCGCCGCAGCGCCGCCTTGACCCTGCTGCGGAACTCGCGGACCGAGAAGGGCTTGGTGATGTAGTCGTCCGCGCCCATCTCGAGCCCTGCGACCTTGTCGATCTCGTCCCCTTTTGCCGTCAGCATGATGATCGGCACCTGACTGCGGGTGCGAAGGCGCCTGCACACCTCAATCCCGTCGAGCTTGGGAAGCATGATGTCGAGGACCACCAGATCGAACCGCTCCTCACCGAAGCGATCCAGGGCTTCCTGCCCATCCATGGCCCCCACCACCTCATAACCTTCCTTGCGGAGCGGGTAGGTGAGAAGCGTTTGCACGGCCTGTTCATCGTCTACCAGCAGGATCCGTGCCTGTCCTCGCACCATGCCTGAAGGTTAGAAGGCGGTTCGTGCCCGGCTGATGATCGACTTGCGCCTCTACAGATACGCGCTGCTCGCGGTCCCGGTGATCGCCGCGATCGCGATGTTCTCGCTGCAGGACGTCCCACGGAGCCTGTCCGCGGGAATCCCCCCGGATGCCTTCGACCCCGCCAGCGCGGTCCCGCTCGCCAAGGAACTCGGTACGTCGGCCCCCTATCCGACCCCCGGCTCCGCAGCGGACCAGAAGCTCGCCGAGCAGGTAAAGAGCCATTTCGCGGCGATCAAGGGCGCGACGGTCTCCGAGCAGAGCTTCGACGGCTCGTTCAGCGGACACGACGTCCAGATGCGCAACCTGATCGCCACCCTGCCCGGGGATTCGAACCGCCAGATCGCGCTGATCGCGCCCCGCGACGTCGCTCGCGGAAGCGGCGCGACGACGAGCGCTGCGGCGACCGCCGCACTTCTGGAGATCGCAGACAGCTTCTCGGGGACCGCCCACCACAAGACGCTGGTCTTCGTCTCCACCGACGGCTCGAGCATCGGCGCCCTGGGCACGAAGCGCTTCATCCGCGACTACAGCGCCTCCTCCTCGCTCGATGCCGCCATCGTTCTGAGCCAACCGGCCCTCGCGAATCCAACCGCTCCGCTGGTGATCCCCTGGTCGACCGGGCCGCAGAGTTCCGCCAGCCAGCTGGCGGAGACCGCCGACTCGACCGTCTCGAACGAGCTGGCGACTCCGGCCGGGGACGAGGGCCCGCTCGACGATCTCTTCCGGCTCGCGCTCCCGGCCGGACTGGGAGACCAGGGCCCTCTGATCGAGCACGGCCTTCCGGCGGTGCGGCTGTCGGCCGACGGGGAGCTGCCCGTCGAGCCCGGCCGCGACACGCCCGGGTCCTTCGACAACGACACCTTCGCCCGCTTCGGACGGGCCGCTCTCTCCCTGATTCTCAGCCTTGACGCCTCGCCCGGAGCGGTCGAGCACGGACCGAAGGGATACATCGGCCTCGCCGGGAACCTGATGCCGGGCTGGACCATCGCCCTGCTGGCCCTCTCCCTGCTGGTTCCCGCCGCCCTCGCGGCTGGCTCGGGGCTCGCCTCGGCCGCGCGAAGCCCGATCGATGCGGTTCGCGGATTCGTGTGGACGCTCCTCCGGGTCCTGCCGTTCCTCGGCGCTCTCCTCCTCGTCCTGGCGGCTGCGCTGGTCGGCCTGCTGCCGAGCCCCGACTTCCCATTCGATCCCCGCATCGAGGGCCTCGGCGCGGGCGGGACCGTCTCGGTGATCGCCGCGGTGCTCTTCTACTGCGCGCTCGCTTTCTTCCTGCGCCCGCTGCGTCCACCCCCCTCGAGGGCCGTGACCACCGCCGCTCCCGCTGCCCTTCTCGTTGCCTGCCTCGGGACGCTCGGTATCTGGTTCGTGAATCCCTATCTGGCGCTCGTCGTTTCGGTTGGGCTGCAGGCCTGGGTTCTGGGGGCGGCGAGGCTGGCTCCCGGCCGGCTCCCGGCGATCGGGTTCGTCCTGCTCGGCCTGGTGCCGGCGGTCGTCCTGTTCGCGGATCTCGCCGGCCGATTCGACGCCGGTCTCGGGGTGTGGCAGGACCTGGTACTGATGGTCGCCGACGGGCAGATCGGCGTGAGCCTGGCGCTGCTGGCCTGCCTGATGGCGGGTGCCGGTGTCGCGATCGTCGCCGTGGCCGGGCCGGTACCCGGTCGGCCGGCGCCCGAGATGCGGCTCGAGGGCGAGATCTCGGTCCGCCGGCGCCCTCCCAGCGGGGAGTCACCGCCCGAGCCGGAGTCCGAGGCGGACGAAGAGGCCGAGCCCGAGCCCGAGGAGGCGCCGGAGCCCGCTCAGCCCGAGCCCGAGAGAGACCCGCGCCTCTGGTCGAAGCCGCGCGGCTCGAGCTCACCGCCGCCCGGCAGCCTCAATCCCACGCCCTGGCCCTCGCTCACATAGCCGATCTCGGTCAGCTTCGAGCCGGCGTCGGCCACGGCCTGTGCGGCGGCCTCGAAGTGCTCGCGCGGCACGGTGACGAGCAGCTCGAAGTCCTCACCGCCCGACGCCGCCAGCTCGAGCGCGGCGTCGCCCCCGCCCGCAACATCGGCCACTCCATCCGCGACCGGCAGCCGACCGAGGTCGATCTCCAGGCGGCAGTCGCTCGCGCTCGCCAGGTGCCCCGCGTCGGCGCCCAGGCCATCGCTGATGTCGATCATCGCCGTTGCGCCAGCCTTCGCCAGCGCCCGTCCCTCGCGCAGCCTCGGGGTCGGGTCCAGCTGGCGTTCCAGCAGTCCCTCACCGCGGTCGGCGGGATCGCCGCGGCGCTCACCGGCCTCCATCAGCTCGACAGCAGCCGCGGCCCCGCCCAGCTCGCCGGTCACCGCGATCAGGTCGCGCGGCTTTGCTCCCCGGCGGGTGACGAACCTCGCGCTGCCCGGCTCATAGCCGACAGCGGTCACCGAGACGACCAGCACCGGGGAGCTGACGAGATCGCCCCCTGCGATCGTGACCTCCTCCCGAGACGCCGTCTCGGCGAGCCCGTCGGCGATCCCGAGCAGGTCCTCGTCTGAGAGCTCCTCCGGGGCGGCCACCACGACGTACGCCTCGCCCTGGGCAGCCCCCATCGCAGCGAGGTCGGACAGCGAGGCGGCGAGGGCCTTGCGCCCGACCGCCTCCGGTCCGAACGAATCGAGGACGAAGTGGACGCCGTCCACGATCGCGTCAACCGTGATCGCGCTCGCCGAGCGCGGTTCGACGACCGCGGCGTCGTCGCCGCTCGGCACCCGCACCCGGGCCCCGGGCGCCGGCATGCGCTGATTGATCGCTGCGATCAGGTCGAATTCGCTGCTGGGCACCTGGGACAGGCTAGATGCGCGCGGAGGTGATCAACCGGGGTCGACCCCGCCGCTCGGCGGCGGCGGCGCGGCAGGGGGCGCGGACGGCGGTGACGGCGTTGGTTTCGGATTAGGGGACGGCGCCGGTTTCTGCCCGACGCCCGGTGCATAGGCGCCCTGGTTGCTGTCGCTGCTGTTGTCGCTGCCGCCGTAACTGGGGGTGTACGAAGACGAGGAGCCGCAGGAATAGGAACTGCTGCTGCTGCAGGAGCTCGAGCTGGACGCCGTGTGCTCCCCGTGGTATGCCGACAAGCTCGGCAGGCTCGTCGGAACCTCGAAGTCGGGGCACTCGCCTCCCTGGGCGGCCTCCATGTAGGAGCGCCAGATCGGGCCGGAGGTGGGGCCGCCGAACCCGGTGGAGGCACGCGAGAGCGGGTGCCCGGTCCACACCGCAGTCGAAAACATCGGCGTGTAGCCGACGAACCAGGCGTCGGAGAGGTCCTCGCTGGTGCCGGTCTTGCCGGCCTCCGACTGGCAACCGATACTCGTGTAGCCGGCGCCGGTGCCGCTGGTGATGACGCCCTCGAGCACCTTCGTGACCTCGTAGGCCTGGCCTTCGGTCAGCACGCGCTTGCCCTCCCTGGAGCTCGGCTCGTCGACGTTCCCGCCGGGGAAGACCACCCGGTCGATCGCGGTCGCATCGTGATGCACGCCGCCGTTGGCGAGGGTGGCGTAGGCGGTGGCCTGCTCGAGCGGGGTGACGCCCACGCTGAGCCCGCCGATCGCGTCGGCGGGCGGGATGAAGCAGTTCGGGCCGAGCTTGCAGGGGATGTCGCGCGCGCCCTTGACCCCGAGCGGTGAGGTGATCCCCATCTCATACGCCGTCTTGGCGATGTTCTCGGGACCGACGTCGAGGCCCAGTTGCGCAAAGACCACGTTGACCGACTCCCAGGTCGCCTCGGTCAGAGGTACCACGCCGCCGCCCTGCTCGGCGTTGTTGACCGTCCAACTCGAGCCGCCGGGAGTCTCCAGCGTCTTCGGCGAGGTGCCGTCGTAGTAGGTCGTGTCGGGATCGATGCCCTGCTTGATCGCCGCGGTCAGGTCGTAGACCTTGAACGACGAGCCGGGCTGGCGCTGGGCATGGGCGGCGAAGTTGAACTGGCTGTCCTCTGAGTACCGCTGGGTCGAGGCGAGCGCGACGATCTTGCCGTTCGAGGGATTGACCGAGGCGAGCGCCGACGCCGGTCCGCCGCCCGAGTAGCAGACCGAGCAGGAGTCCACGGCGCTCTGCGCGGCCTGCTGCAGGCGCGGCTTGATCGTCGTATAGACCTTGAGTCCGCCGTTCTGGACGGTGTTCAGGCCGTAGCGGTCCTGGAGCTCCTGCTTGACCAGGTCGAAGATGTAGGGATCGCGGATTCGGGTGTATTTCTGTCCCGGGTTGAGGCCGAGACCCTGACCGAGCGCGTCCTGGTACTCGCTCGAGGTGATCTTGCCCTGCTGCTCCATTGCCTGGAGCACCTCGTTGCGCCGGGCGAGCGCCGCCCGTGGATTGAGGAGCGGGTTGTACTGGGAGGGCGCCTGCGGCAGCCCTGCGATCATCGCCGCCTCGGGCAGCGTCAGGTCGCGCGCGTGCTTGGAGTAGTAGGTCTCGGCCGCCGCCTCGACGCCGATCGCG
>DATDKQ010000272.1:0-2532 GCA_036519915.1 Solirubrobacterales bacterium
GTCGGCCTACGGGACGAGCTGCTGCAGACTTCTGGTGGCCGAAGATCGGTAGGTTCGCCGCCGTGGGCGATGGCGGCTGGTGGCGGACGCTGTGGTCTATCAGGTGTTCCGCGCAGCTTTTGGTGGCAACGGCGAGGGGTATCGGCGATCCGCCGCCCCGCAGTGAAGTCCCGCAAGCCGTTCGCCGCAACCACTTGAGGCCGCAACCATTTACGGCCAACCGGCACTCGGCAACTACGCCGGCACTCGGGCGTCTCTCCCGGCGATGCGCGGAGCGCAAGCCAGTAGCGCGCGCCCCCCGGCGGTACATCAATTATGGTTGCCGAATGATCATCGCCCCTGAGGAATACGTCGACCTTAAGACGCCCTACGGCCCGATGCGCACCTACGTCCTCAGTCCGGCGGCCGCAGGACGCTACCCCGGGCTGGTTTTGTTCTCCGAAATCTTCCAGGTGACCGGTCCCATCCGCCGGACCGCCGCCTTTCTCGCCGGCCACGGCTACACCGTTGCTGTGCCGGAGATCTTCCACGAGCTGGAGGAGGATCCTGGCGTCGTCCTCGCCTACGACACGGCGGGCGCCGACCGGGGCAACTCCCACAAGATCACTAAAGAGCTTGCTTCCTACGACGCCGACGCCCGTGCCGTCCTGGACTTTCTCGCCGACCACCCCTCATGCACCGGCAAGCTCGGGTCGATCGGGATCTGTGTCGGCGGCCATCTTTCCGTCCGTGCAGCCTTCAATCCCGATGTCCGGGCCGCGGCCTGCTTCTACGCCACCGATATCCACAAGCGCGGTCTCGGCCAGGGTATGAATGACGACTCGCTGGACCGGGTCGGGGAGATTCGCGGCGAGTTGTTGATGATCTGGGGCCGCCAAGATCCGCACATCCCGCGGGAGGGCCGCGAGCGCATCCACGCCGCGCTCGAAGACGCCGGAACCCGCTTCTCGTGGGTGGAGGTGAACGGCCAGCATGCGTTCGGCCGCGACGAGGGCCTCCGCTACGACCCCGAGCTCGCGCGCCAGTGCCTCGGACACGTGCTGGATCTGTTCCACCGCCGGCTTGGGCAGGGCGACGAGGAAATGGCCGCTGACAGTGGGCCGGTCGAGACCCGTCACTAAAGCGGCAAACAAAGACGCGGTTCGCACTTGGCGAGTGGTCGCACGCCGGTCATGGCCGCCACAAACCCGATCTTGTGCACCGCGCACGCTTCACGGATGGCCCTACGGCCGGGCTTGCAGGCGGGATGAAAGGAAGCCGGACCCAACCCTAGAAAGTATGTCGCTGGCGGTTCCGCATCTGACCGGCCAAGTGTCCGCTGGCCGGTCGGCAGCGGGCTCATCTCGCGTGGGGGATCACCTCTTTTGGTGGCGTGCGTGCAGCTTCAGCAGGAGGCGGCGCAGGGTTTCGGTTTCCTCGTCGTCAAGGGCATTAAGGAAGTCAGCCTCGATGCCTGCCGAGGTGTCCGCGAGTTGGTCTGCGATGCGGCGTCCTGGGGCTGAGAGGGCAACTGTTCGCTGGCGCCGGTCGTTCGGACTCGTGCCGCGTTGGATCAGCGGGTGGATGGCGTCGAGGACGGGGCCCATGTTGCGCGGGTCGGTCCCGATGGCGGCGGAGAGTTCGGTGAGTGGGAGGCTCCCGCGCTCGCGAAGCGTCAGCAGAACTGCGTGCGCCGAAGGAGTCAGGCCAAGATCAGTGAGCATCGCCGTCCAGCTCCGGGTGGCTCGTACCCCGAGTTGGGAGAGGAGGAACCCGATCGAGGATTCGAAGCTGGGCTTGCGGTTGAGGGCCTTTCCTGAAATAGTCATATTACATGATAATCATGCGACATGAGGAGATCGTATGGCTAGAGCCGTGCTCGTGACCGGTGCGACGAGCGGAATCGGGTATGCCACGGCTCGAGAACTCACTCGAGCAGGCTGGCACGTCCTGCTCTGCGGCTGTGACCGGAGCACCGCGGAAGCCGCCGCCGATCGAGTGCGCAGCGAAGCGCCTGCGGTTGACGTTCATCCGGTGCACTGCGATCACACGCGCCTCGCCGATGTGTGCGATTTCGCCGATCGGATCAGCGCGGCAACCCGCAACGACGGAGGCCTGGCCGCGATCATCCTCGCGGCCGCGGTCGCCAACCCGCCCGGCCGACGCACAGTCGACGGGCTCGAGACCACGTTGACGGTGAACCACCTCGCGCCGTACATGCTCCGAGAGCGACTGGGACCCGTTCTCGCGGCGAACGGAGGCCGGGTGGTGCTGATCGGCTCGTCGCAGCACACCTTGGTGAAGGCATCCGACCTCGACCCGGCGATCTTCACAGCCGAACGAGCCGGCGCCGTGCGCCGATACGAGGTGACAAAGCTGCTGACGCTGCTCACCTTGCGGGCCCATCAGCTGGCCGCGCAGGCTCCCGTCCATGTCGGTGTCGACCCCGGCTTCGTCCGCACCAACCTCGGAAGATCAGCCTCCGGTGCCGTCCGCGTGCTGCTGACCGTTACTCGACCGATCCAGGCGTCCCCGCAGCGCCCCGCCCGGCTC
>DATDKQ010000273.1:0-2505 GCA_036519915.1 Solirubrobacterales bacterium
ATGCCTCGGGGATGCAGATCGAGGCGATCAGGAAGCCGGCCATCGCGGCGAAGAGCGCGATCCGAACGCCGCCCTCCTCGGGGTCGATGACGCTGGTCAGCCAGGCATAGCCGACCCATGACCACCAGAGCAGGGCGAGGATGAGCAACCCCTGGCCGAGGCCGGTCCAGGTCGTGTGCTCCGACATCAGCGCCGTGCACTGCGTGATCGCCAGGACGAAGACGAGGTCGAAGAACAACTCGAGCGGCAGCACCCGGTCCTCCTGCCTCAGGGCGGCCCCCAGCCGCAGTCGCTGTGTCTCGCTGTCCGTCGCCACGGCGTTCACGCGCAGTATCTCGCGGTCGCCCGGCGGCCGGCCATTCCGGGAGGCGTCACAGTCCCAGGTAGCAGTCGGGCATCGACCGCAGTACAACGGCTAGGAGCGACAACGTGAGGACATCGTCCAGGAGGCACATTCAGAAACGGTTCCGGAAGCGAGCGAGATACTCTGGCGCGCGTCGCGCCGTGATCAGGTGGCGAGGGACCTCGTGGCGGGATGCGCTCGGAGGCAGCGTGTTGCTTGGAGCGGCGTCCGGCCTGCGCGGCCAGATCGGTGTGGCGGTCATCGCGGTTCGCTCGGACCCCTCTCTGCCTCCAATGCTCCGCCAACGGTGGACCAGGCGGTTGTTGGTGGCGGCGGCAGTTGGCGAGCTGATCGCCGACAAGTTGCCGACCACACCGAGCAGGCTCGAGCCACCGGGGATCGTCGGCCGATTGGTCATGGGGGCACTGGCAGCCGGTCTCTTCGCCCAGACTCGGCAAGCACCTTGGCTTCCTGCCTCCGGTATCGGGGCGGCGACGGCAATTGTGGCGGCAAAGATCGGCCACGACCTACGGGCGCAACTGGCCAAGCAGGTGCCTGACCTGGCTGTGGCAGTCGTCGAAGACAGCGTCGCACTCAGCCTGGCCACTGAGGGAGCCGCGCGGTGATTGGGTACTGAAGGTGCGTCTCCTGTCGTCGCGGCCCGGCGGCTAGCCTTCCGTGACCTTGATCAGTACGAACCAGTTCAAGAACGGAACGCACATCGATGTCGACGGGACCGTCTTCCGGATCGTCGAGTTCCAGCACGTGAAGCCCGGCAAGGGCGGCGCGTTCGTGCGCTCGAAGCTGAAGCGGGTGGACGACGGCGCGGTGATCGACAAGACCTTCAAGGCCGGTGAGAAGTTCCGCCCGGTTCGCACCGAGACCCGCAAGATGCAGTTCCTCTACGACTCGGGCGAAGCAGCCGTCTTCATGGACAACCAGAGCTACGACCAGGTGGAGATCCCGAAGTCCGTGGTCGGGGACGCTCTGCGCTGGGTTCCGGCCAACTCGGACGTCGACCTGCTCTTCGTGGACGAGCGACCGGCGGGCGCCCAACCGCCAACCGCGGTCGAGCTGACCGTGACCCAGACGGATCCGGGGCTGAAGGGCGACACCGCCTCCGGAGGCGGGACCAAGCCGGCGACGCTGGAGACCGGTGTCGTGGTTCAGGTCCCCCTCTTCATCGAGGAGGGGGAGAGGGTCAGGGTCGACACCCGCAGCGGCGAGTACGTATCGCGTGCGTAGGTCGGACCAGAGAAGAGACGCAGTCTTCGCGCTCTACCAGCACGAGGTGACCGGCAGGCCGCTCGGAGAGCTCCTCGGGGAAGCCAAGCCATTCACCAGGGGGCTCGCGGAGCAGGTGGAGGCGAACCGCGATGAGTTGGATGACCTGATCGCGCGCCATTCCCAGAACTGGTCGCTGGAGCGGATCGCGCCCCTGGAGCGGAGCATCATGCGGACCGCCCTCTACGAGGCCCTCCACAGCGACGACGTCCCTGTTGAGGTCGCGATCGACGAGGCGGTCGAGCTCGCCAAGAAATACTGCGGCGCGGATGCGCCGGGATTCGTCAATGGAGTTCTCGGGGCCGCCCTGGAAGAGAGGGGTGCCGTCGACTGATGGCGGCCGCGCTCGAGGGCATCGAGGGGCTCCTCCTCGACCTGAGCGGCGTCCTCTACGTGCAGGATGAGGCGGTGCCCGGGGCCGCCGACGCCCTGGCGAAGCTGCGCGACGGTGGCATCCCGCTCCGCCTCGTCACCAACACGACGATGCGCCCGCGGCGCTCGATCCTGGAGCGGCTCGGCCGTCTCGGGATCCAGGCTGAGCCATCGGAGCTGCTGACGCCGGCCACCCTCGCGGTTCGGCGGTGCGAGGAGGCGGGGTACGAATCTGTCTCGCTGGTCGTGCTCGACGAGCTCCGCGAGGACCTCGAGGGCCTCGAGGAGAGTGAGGGATCCGTCGATGCAGTGATCGTCGGCGACCTTGGGGAGGGCTGGGACTACGGGGTCCTGAATCGCGCCTTCCGGCAGCTGATGGACGGGGCCGAGCTGATCGCCCTGCAGAAGAACCGCTACTGGGAGACCGCGGAGGGGCTCTCTCTCGATGCGGGGCCGTTCGTCTCGGCGCTCGAGTACGCGACCGGGCGGGAGGCTGAGGTCGTCGG
>DATDKQ010000274.1:0-5649 GCA_036519915.1 Solirubrobacterales bacterium
CTCGAACGCGCGCACGACATCGACGATCCCCTCCATCAGCGCCCAGATGCCCGCGAAGACGAGGAGCAGATAGGCCTTGTCGATGAAGAACTGTCCGGCGGTCCAGAACGCAAGGATCGTCATCAGGATGCCGGAGATCAGACCGAGCCACCAGAGCTCATTGATCGGCCTCTCCTGGAACGCACGGACGATCCACCACAGTCCGACGAAAAAGAAGAGGAAGCCGAGCATGTCCGCAAGCCCGGCAAAGGTGTTCTCGGGGCTTATGAACGAGGCGATCGCAGCGCCGAAGAACAGCACCGCGAACAGTCCCGCGACCCAGCGCCATGCCGTGGACACCCCGAGAGTCTCAAGCGCCTCGCGTGGCGCGGCCGCGATGGCGACGTTCTGCACTCCCGCGAACGTGAACAGGATCCCGACGAGGACGCCGACCGTGGCCACCGAGGCCTGGTCGAACTGGAGGAGCACCGCCGAGATCGCGAGCCAGGCGATCCCAGCAAGCAGCCAGAGCCACCAATAACCGGTGAACTCACTCGCCGCTTGCGCCGCCGGCCCCGTCAGTGGGCTTCCGAACCTGGGTTCTGCTGCCTGTTCACCCATAGCTTCTCCTTTTTGGGTAGGCGCCACGAAGCAGCGCCTTATCGGGCATTGAAGCCAGTGACCCTCAACCCGGGCGCGCCGGGGCGGCATCCGTACTCACTACGGATCAGGGGCTCCCGAACGCCATCCGCGGCACCGCACCGCTAGCGAGCCAGCCAGCCGGGGGACAGTTGCTCGGCGTTGTCGGTCAACAGCTCATGCCTCTGGCTGTCGTCGAGCACGTCCGTTTCGACCAGCGCTCGGGCGTCGGCCTGAATCAGATTAGGCGGTGTGAACGGGGTGTCGCTCGCGTAGAGCAATCGTTCAGCGGACGCGATCGTCAGCAGTCCGGGCAGCGCGTGTGGTAGCGCGGAACCGGTGACGTCGTAGTGCAGGCGCGCGCGGGTGCCGTAGACGTCGATCTTTCTGGAGCGGGTTCTCGGTGGACGGGATCTTGGTGAATGCGTTCAGACGATCGGCGAGGGAGGGCAGCGCACTGCCGACGTGCGGAACGATCACGCTCAGTCGCGCGTGCCGCTCAAGCGTCCCAGTCAGGAGGTTCGCGACCGCGCGGGTGGTGTCGAAGATGTTCGATCAGCGGGCGAGGCCGGCCGAGGGCGACCGCCTCGCTGCCAGGGGGCGAGGTCGGGTGCAGCGCGACGACCGCGGCGGGATGACCTGCTACCGCTGCGACGTCTGCGACCGCTCCCACCTGGCGAGCAAGTAGCCGCCACTGCGATCGCTCGAGGAGAGTGACCGCGGTGGTTGATCGTGGACAGCTGCACGCGTGCTGTTCGTCCAGGTCATCGGCCATTCGAAGCGAGGGGAGTCCATCGCCGCCCTGCTCGATCAGCTGGAGGGCGCCAGGGCGGTGACGCTGGTGCCGGCGGTGCGCGTCGATCACTCCGTCGCATCGGCCACCATCCCGCCCGCTGCACTGGACGAACTGCTCGATGACCTTGATCGCCTCGGGGTTTCGGCAACCGACATCACCGTGACTCGGGCGGAGGCCGTCGGGCAGGCGGCCGGCGGGGTGCGCGAGGCCGGCGTCGTCTGGTCGGACGTCCTGGGCACCGCTTGGCGGCAGGCGCGGCCGATCGCTCGGTACCTGGTTTTCATGTTTGCCGCGGGTGTGATCGCCTGCTACGGCGTCATCGAGAACAACGCCATCCTGATCGTCGGCGCCATGGCCGTCAGCCCCGACCTGCTGCCGATCGTGGCCATCGCCGTCGGTGTCGTCGGCCGCAACCCAAGGCTCGCCGGCACCTCCCTCCTGACCCTCGCCATTGGGCTCGGACTGGCCAGTCTTGCAGCCGCGATCTTCGGCTTTGCACAGGATCAGCTCGATCTGCTGCCGTCGGGTTTCGACGTTCACCGCGCGGGCGTGCTCGGCGGCCTGGTCGACGTCAGTGACGAGACGATCGTCGTCGCCTTCGTGGCCGGCGCCGCGGGGATGCTCGTGTTCGAGACGCGGGCCGCATCGGCGATCGGGGTCGCCATCTCGGTGACGACGATTCCCGCGGCGGCCTACCTCGGGGTTGCCGCCGGGCTCGGAGAGTTGAGCAAGTCCCTGGGCGCGCTGGGGGTCCTGGGCGTCAACGTCGCGATGATGGTGCTCGGGGCATCGGCAGTCCTCTGGGCCCAGCGCCGGAGGGATCGGCGCCAGGTGGTCGCTAACAACCTGGGTTCACACGAGCGGCGCGATGCGATAGAAGGTTGATCGAGCAATATCGATTCCCGGCTGGAACGGAAGGAACGGAAGCCTCACGTGTGTCGCAACCGGAAGAGGGAAATAGGGGATGACGACGAGGTCTAGCTCTGGGGCGCGGCCCGCCGATGTCTTCGTGGTCTTCGGCATCACGGGCGACCTCGCCAAGGTGATGACGTTCAACTCGCTCTACCGGCTCGAAGCGCGGGGCCTGCTCGATTGCCAGATCGTCGGCGTGGCATTCGACGACTGGTCGGAGAAGGACCTGCGTGACCACGCGAAGAAGGCGATCGAGACCTCCTCCGGCAAGAAGCCCGACCCGAAGGTCTTCTCCCGCTTCGCGAAGCGGATGTCCTACATCCAGGGCGACTTCTCGGCCGACGAGACCTACGAGCGGCTTGCCCAGGAGATCAAGGGCGCCAAGAGCCCGGTGTTCTATCTCGAGATCCCGCCCAGCCTGTTCGGGATGACGATCAAAGGCCTTCACGGCGCCGGCCTTGCCGGCAATGCCCGCGTGGTGGTCGAGAAGCCGTTCGGTCACGACCTGGAATCCGCGCGCGCGCTGGCGGCGGAGATCCACCAGTACATCCGGGAGGACCAGCTCTACCGGATCGATCACTTCCTGGGGTTGATGGGTCTGGCCGAGATCCTCTTCCTGCGCTTCGCCAACGCGCTCTTCGAGCCCGTCTGGAACCGGAACAGCATCGACTGCATACAGATCACGATGGCGGAGGACTTCGGGGTGACCGACCGAGGCAGCTTCTACGACCCAGTGGGGGCCCTGAGAGACGTAGTCGTCAACCACCTGATGCAGATCGTCGCGGCCGCGGCGATGGACCAGCCGGCGGGAAGGGACGAGCGGTCGATCAAGGACGCGATGTTCGCCACGTTCTCGGCGATGCCGCCAGCCGACCCCGCGCAGTACGTCAGGGGACAGCACGAGGGCTACAAGAAGGTCAAGGGCGTCGCCAAGGGCTCCACGACCGAGACGTACGCGGCCATGCGCCTCGAGATAGACAACTGGCGCTGGACCGGAGTCCCCTTCTTCATTCGCACGGGGAAGCTCATGCCAGTGACCCAGTGGGAGCTGCGGTTGATCTTCAAGGCGCCGCCCAGGCTCGGCTACGCCACCAGGGGAATGTCCCCCGAGCGTGATCAGCTCGTCGTCAGGCTCCATCCGAGCACTGGGGTCCGCCTGCTGGTCGACGCACAACGCAGCGACGACACCGAGCCGGAGCAGATCAAACTGGAGATGGAGTTCGCCGAGCAGGGCGGTGAGGGTCCGACGCCCTATGAGGTGCTGCTCCATGCCGCGATGGTCGGAGACAGCAAGCGGTTCACCCGCCAGGACAACATCGAGCAGACCTGGCGGATCATGGGTCCGCTGCTCGAGAAGCCTCCGAAGGTCCACCCGTACAAGCCGGGCTCATGGGGCCCGAAGGCCGCGGACAAGCTCGTCGCCGACTACGGCGGCTGGCACGAACCGTGGACCGGCTCGTGAGCGCCGCGAACCCTCAGGCGACCGTCACGGAGGAGGCCATGCCGCAGAGCGCCGCCATGCCGTCCCCGTTCCCGCCGATCGCGGACTACGCCTTCCTCTCCAACTGCCATACCGGCGCCCTGGTGGCGCCGGACGGGGCGATCGACTGGCTCTGCGTGCCGCGGTTCGACTCGCCCAGCATCTTTGGGACCCTGCTTGATCGCCAGGCAGGCTCCTTCCGCTTCGCCCCCTTCGGGATCAACGTCCCGAGCAACCGCATCTACGAGCCCGGAACGAACGTCCTTATCACCACCTGGCATACGCCGACGGGGTGGGCGATCGTCCGCGAGGGGCTCACGATCGGCCCGACCAAGAGGAAGGACGAGATCACCCCTCACACACGCGCACCCGCCGACGAGGACGCCCACCACCTGCTGGTGCGAATGGTGGTCTGTCTGGAGGGCTCGGTGGAGATGGAGCTGGTCTGTGAGCCCGACTTCGACTACGGACGGAGCCCGGCCGAATGGTCGCTCCAGGGACGCCATACGGCCGATGCGAGTGGAGCGGGGCTGACGGTCCGGCTGCGCAGCACGATCCCGCTGGGCGCCGAGGATGAGATCGCACAGGCGCGGCACACGCTGCATCAGGGTGAGCACGCGTTCTGCTCGCTGTCTTGGGCGGAGGAGCTTGCCTCACCTGAGGACATGGACGAGGCCCTCGCGCGATTGGGCGAGACCACTGACTACTGGCGACGCTGGATCTCCAAGGCCCGCATGCCGGACCACCGATTCAGGGAGGCGATTTCGCGCTCCGCGCTCGCGATCAAAGGCCTCACCTACATGCCGACGGGGGCAACGGTCGCCTCGCTGACGACCTCGCTGCCGGAGACGCCCGGGGGGGAGCGCAACTGGGACTACCGCTTCACCTGGATCAGGGACTCGACCTTCACGCTCCAGGCCCTCCACTACTTGAACCTGGACTGGGAGGCCAACGAGTTCATGCAGTTCGTCGGGGAACTCGAGCCGGACGAGGACGGGGCCCTGCAGATTATGTACGGGATCGATGGCCATCGCGACCTGACGGAGTCGACCAGGGACGACCTCTCCGGCTACGCCGGCGCTTCACCGGTGCGGATCGGCAACGGCGCCTTCGACCAGCGCCAGAACGACGTCTTCGGTGCCGCCCTGGCCTCGATCCTGCTCCACACCCAGCGCAGCCAGCGCCTGCCGCGGCGGCTGTGGCCGATCGTCCAGTCCCAGGCCGAGTGCGCGACGGCCGTCTGGAAGAACCCGGACCAGGGCATCTGGGAGGCCCGGGGCGCGCCCCAGCACTACGTCTCCTCCAAGCTGATGTGCTGGGTCGCTATGGACCGTGCGTCGAAGCTCGCGGAGATCCGGGGGGATTCGAAGCTCCAGGCGACGTGGGGTGCCACCGCCGAGGAGATCAGCAAGGACATCCTCGAGAACGGCGTCCGCGACGGCGTCCTGAGACAGCACTACGACACCGACGCGCTCGATGCGTCCACCCTGCTGGCCGCCATCTTCGGCTTCCTGTCAGGCGGTGACGAGGTATTGCGCAAGAGCGTGCTGGCGATCGCGGATGACCTCACCGAGGACGGCTTCGTGCTCCGCTACGTCACCGGTGAGACCGACGATGGGCTCTCGGGCAAGGAGGGCAGCTTCCTGATCTGCTCCTTCTGGCTGGTCTCGGGCCTGGCGATCATCGGCAAGCACCAGCGCGCCCGGGACCTGATGGACCGGCTGCTCAGCATCGCCTCGCCGCTCGGCCTCTACGCCGAGGAGTTCGACACCAGCACCGGCCGCCACCTCGGGAACTTCCCCCAGGCCTTCTCCCACCTCGCGCTGATCGAAGCGGCGGCGCG